>JBGTJT010000294.1:0-1875 GCA_041744995.1 Pirellulales bacterium
CGTGCTCTCCGTGCCTCCGTCGTTGAATTCTTGATAGTTTGCTACAGACGGCTGAAGTGTTACCCAATTTGTATGTTACTAATGACGCTTGACAACTCATTGGTGGCGATGCAAGCTGTCAGCGATCAGCCGTCAGGAACCAAGTATTTCCTTGCTGAAAGCTGATAGCTGACAGCTATTTGCCATCAACCAGCGATATCCTTCGTCTAAAATTACAACTACTGATACTGCGTTGATTTTTGCAACGCGAACTCAATTGGGAGATATCCATGTCGGAAGTGACGATTCGCTGTCGGGAGAACGGCCCCTTCGTCGTCGAGGGACCGGTCAAACTGATCGACCATTTGGGCAACCAATTCACCGCCGGCGGCGACAAGCCGGCCATCGCCTTGTGCCGTTGCGGCCAATCGAAGAACCGGCCGTTCTGCGACGGTTCTCACAAGGGCTGCGGTTTTGTGGCTGCCGAACTGGCGACCATCGATCCCACGCAGGCCGATTGACAATACGTCAACAGCTTTTCCCCACTGCGGGCATTAACTTTCGATCGCCTGCTCATCACCGATGTTCCCGTACTGCAACATGTTGCGCACGATTGCGGCGCCCCTGCGGAGTTCGCGTCGGGCGGTTCGACTTGTCGACGCGTAGGGCTAATCTAGAATCGGGGATTCTATTTTTTAGTCAACCTAGCTGGGAGCATGGGCAGGAATGAGCGAAACGCAAGGCAAGGAACTCGCCGCGTTGGACGAGGCGTCGCGGAGCTACATCGGGCAATGGAACCAACTGGTGAGCAGCACCAATTGGGAGAAGGGGCGCATCATCCACCAATGGCGGACGGCGCTGCAAGCCGACGGTGCGCCGGCCGCCGAGTATACCGACAACGCCTGGAGTGAACGGGTGGGCAACGTCACCGGACAGCATGTGGGCCGCCTGCGGCGGGTGTACGAGCGGTTCGGCACGCAACGCGACGACTTCCGCTCGCTCTACTGGAGCCATTTTCAGGCGGCGCTCGATTGGGAAGACGCCGAGATGTACCTCGAAGGGGCTGCGCAAAACGGCTGGAGCGTCTCGCAGATGCGCCGCACCCGCTGGGAAGCGATGGGCGCCCCGGCCGAACTCAAGCCGCGGGACGAGGACATTATTACCGGCGAGGTGGACGAAGACGTCGACGGTCGCCTCGACCGCCAGGCGCCGACTGGCGACTACGCGGATGAAGCGTTTGAGCCGGACTTCGGCGATGAATCTTCGACCGGGGCCTCGCAGGCGGCGGTCCAGGACGTCGAGGACGACGAGCAAGCAACCGCCGCCGACGCCGCCGTTGCCAAGAAGCAAGTGCGGCCCTTCGCCGACCTGGCCGCCTTGCCAGAAGACCTGGCCGAGGCGTTCGAGAGCTTCAAGCTGGCAATCCTGCACCACAAACTCGACGGCTGGCGCGACGTCAGCCGCGACGACCTGGTAGCCACGCTGGAAGCCTTAAAAGAACTGGCCCTGGCTGACAGCGGCGAGTGATTTCTACGAGATCCGCAGGCTGTTATTTGTCGATAAGGGCGAATGCTTGCCCACATTCGCCCCACAACTACTTGCCGATGGCGACGGGTAAGCTTCTAATAAAGAGAATCACCCCACCGCACGTCCCCGTAGCTCAATTGGATAGAGTGTCGGCCTCCGAAGCCGAAGGTTAGTGGTTCGAATCCACTCGGGGATACTTTTCATTTGACGGAACTGCCCATTCTGCAACGACTTCCGGATTTGTTCGGGAACAAAGTAGAGCATAGACTAGAGTAAAGGGCACTCCCGCCGGCCGAAATCAGTCAAATCGCAAGTAAAAGGCCCACCCACCGGCATCGCCGGTGGGTGGGCCTTTATCGCATTTGAACC
>JBGTJT010000295.1:0-3643 GCA_041744995.1 Pirellulales bacterium
TACTCGGCCTCCTTGCCAGGGTAAACATGGTGTTTGGAATTCCAATGTTTACCCCAAGGAGGTCGTTTTTGTCACCATGAATTCAACGCAACTCCCCGCTTCACACAAACTTGAAGCAACGCGGAACGCCGGTTACACCCAAATGCAATAAGACCATCCTCCCGGCGCGTTACCGCGAATACGCCTTCACCCGCTTTTCGTCGGACGGATTTGGCGGGCCGAAGTCGAAGTGCGTCTGCACGTCGGCGATCTTTCCCTCTTGGTGAACGAAGCTGATGATGGCGCTGTGCTGCGTGATCTGAGGGAGAAAGTAGCGGCCGTCGATCTTGGCCAGGTAATAGGGCGTCCCTTGACAGCCGAGCGCCATGAAGACGTCCTCATACTTGCCGGCGTCGAGGTCTTTAAGCGACCGTGCCCGGACGATCCGCTGCGGCGTCGCCGTGACGTACCACCAGCCGTCGTCGGTCTTAAACAGATCGTTGCCCTGTTTCATCTCTTCTGGAACCTTATAGGTGGCGAGCACCTCATAACTATCGTCCCGATAGCGGACCTTCGTAATCACACCTGGGCCGGAGGTGAAATACATGTCTGGGCCGTCGATGGTCAGCGAACGGGTGTAATATCTCTTCAAGAACGGCAGCGCCTTCTCGTACTCGACCTTCAGCCGGTCGCCGACGCGGCGGAGTTTGGTCAATACCTGATCGTCGGACGAGACGACGTAAAACGCCTCGGTCGCCGGATCGTAGCGCACTCGGTGCGTCCGCTTGCCAAAGGGGCCGAGCGTCTGCACATGCTTGAAGCCGTCTTCGCTCCGCTGATAAACCCGCAGTCGATGGCGGCCGGTGTCCTCGACCACATACAGCTCTCCGTCCGAATCGATACTGTGCGGCCCGGCCAGCGTATCGTCGAGCGTCTTCCAGTCCTTGATCGGGCGGTCGAGCGCGTCGCTATAGAGCACCCGATGGTGCCAGCAGACGACGATGAAATACAGGTCGCCCAGCTTGGTGATCTGCGTCGGCGTGTAGAGACGATGTTGCCACGGCTCCTCGGCGGCGGCAACGGTCGGAGAGCAAAGCAGCAACACAACAGCGATAAGTCGCACCAGGAGGAGGTTTCTTGAATCCATGAGCGAATCGGGCCTCAAGTTCCGGCTATCTACTTGATAGCGATTGTGAATCTCCAGCAGGACGCGCGGGTTGCATTTTGTTCGCGAATCGAGGCGCTGTCAAGCCAGGGCTTTCAGCGGCGCAACCAGTTGAATGCGTTCACGGTCGGAAGCAACCCTTCTCCCACTGGGAGAAGGTGGCCGAAGGCCGGATGAGGGCGCGGTGCTAGGGTGGTATGTCCCGCGAGTATTCTTGGGACAGCGCGGATTAGCGGCGCGCCCTCATCCGTCTGCTGCGCAGGCACCTTCTCCCAAAGGGAGAAGGGTTTTGCTTCCGATGGCTGAAGTGTTACCATTTCTCCGCCGCAGCGAGCGGGCGTTGCAGGTGGGCCGTTTGGTCGCCGGCCGCGACGAAATGCATTAAGATGGAACGGAGCCAGGCAACCATCCGCCCGTTGGAGTTTTGACATGTTCGTACTTGTTCGTTGCGCCCTGTTCTCGCTCTGCGTATTGCCCGCCGCGATCGGCACGGCCCAAAACTGGCCTCAGTGGCGCGGGCCTGCCGGCAACGGCGTGGCACCGACCGCCGATATTCCGGTGGTGTGGAGCGAGCGTAGAACCATTGTCTGGCAGGCGCCGCTGCCCGCCTTTGGGGCCAGTACGCCGGTGATCTGGGGCGAGTCGATCTTTCTCACCGGCCAGGACGACACCGATCTGCTGCTTACTTGCATCGACAAGTCGAGCGGCCGAGTCGAGTGGACCGAACAGGTCGGTGTTGGCGTCACGGTCCGCGAGGCGCCCAAGCGGAGCCGGCAGAAGTTTCACAACATCCACAACCTGGCCAGTCCCTCCTGCGTGACCGACGGTACGGTCGTTGTCTGCCATTACGGCAACGGCGATTTGGCCGCCTACGACTTCGCGGGCAAGCAGCAGTGGAAACGCAACTTGCAAGACGACCATGGCCAGTACACCATCTGGTGGGGCCACGCCAACAGCCCCGTGATCGACGGCAACCTGGTGATCAGCGTATGCATGCAGGATTCGCTGGCCGATATCAGCGCCGAGCCGGCCAAGAGCTATCTGGTGGCCCACGACAAACGAAATGGCAATCAGCGGTGGATCGTCGAGCGCGACACCGGCGCCGCCGGCGAGGAAGGGGACAGCTACACCACGCCGATCTTCGCCGAAGTCCACGGCCGGCGGCAAATGATCGTGATGGGAGGCAACCAGCTCGACGGCTACGATCCGCAGACCGGCCGCCGGCTGTGGTTCCTGCCGGGACTGGTCGGCGGGCGGACCGTCACGGGACCGGTGTTCCACAACGGTTTCGTCTATGCCACCCGCGGCATGCGCGGCAAGATGATTGCGGTGAATCTGGAGAAGTCGCTGCCGGCCGACTATTGGAAAGCGGAGCAGCCGATTGAACTGTCGCATCGCGACATCGTGTGGGAATACTCGACCGGCACGCCCGACTCTTGCACGCCGGTGGTGTGGGAGCACTTGTTGTTCTTCGTGGCCGACGACGGCATCGCCCGCTGCGTGGATGCCGCCAACGGCAAACTCTACTGGAAAGAGCGGCTGGCGGGCGGCTACAGGGCCTCGCCGATCGCCGTCGACGGGCGAATTTACTTCTTAAATCTCAAGGGGCTGACAACCGTGGTCTCGGCCAGCACACGGTTTAATAGGGTCGCCGAAAACCAACTGCCGGATGAGACGGTGGCGTCGCCCGCGGTGTCGGGCGATCGGCTGTTTATCCGTGGCACTGAGGCTTTGTGGTGTATTGGAGAGTGAGGTGGTGGAAAGCGGAGTGCGGAAAGCGGAAAGCCGGGCGGCGTCACAGCCCGTGACTGCTCCGCGGCGGTGGCAATTCGGCATATTGACCCTTGTCGCGTTGACGGCAATCGCTGCGCTATGGCTGCGACTTTATCAGGCGTTCATCCGCCTTGATGTTCCGTTGGGTTTAGCATGTTACTTTTCGCTTGCTTCGGTGCTGTTTCTTGTGCAGTTGGTTTGGTCGCTCTTTTATCTAAGCTGGCCAACCTACCGAAAAACATACCCTATTCTCAATGTCGCACTGATCGCGACACTTCCGACGTCCTTGTTCGCGGCGATCTTAGCAGTCAATTTCGCTTTTTACAGTCAGGACCGTTCTCCTTCGGAATGGCTTCGGCACCTGATGTTCGGTCTGTTTTGTATTTCCCAGGGGGCTGGTGTGACGTTTCTTTTGAAAATTGGCGGCCTCATTAGATGTCGCGCGATAGTTTATCCCAGGCATGTATCAATCTATCTTCTGGCTACGGTACTAAACCTTGTATCACCTCTTCTCTTTATAGCGATCATAACAGTCCTGCCCTTCTTCATTAACTTTGCCTCCTCACCAGAATCTGTGGGTAAATACCAGGGCCAGCGCACACTAAGTGGGTTTTCCAGTAAGGATTTGCATCAAGAAGTCAACGCTCCAACCGGCCATGCGGCGTTTCATGATGTTGCTTTCCTTGCCTGGATGTTGCTTGATCAGACTCAACGTAAAGCGGCGTA
>JBGTJT010000296.1:0-5492 GCA_041744995.1 Pirellulales bacterium
TCTCCGTGGTGCCATGCGTCACCAACAACTCGGCGACCCTCTCCGCCGGCAGCGGAGCGAAACGCATCACCTGGCAACGCGAGCGAATCGTCGGCAACTGCCGCTGCAAGCTGGTGCTAATCAAAATCAGCACCGAGCCGGCCGGCGGCTCTTCGAGCGTCTTGAGCAGGCTGTTGGCGCCTTCTTCGTTGAGGTGATCGGCGTCGTCGATGATCGCGAACTTGCGACGACCGAGCATTGGCTTCAGGCCCACCTCGTAGCACAATCCTTCTCGCAGTCGATGCTCCTTGTCGCCGATCAACAGGGCGATCGGCAGCTCCGACTTATCTTCAGGTTTGGCAACTTGCAAAATATCCGGATGGGTTCCGGCCGCCGCCTGCTGGCAACTGGGACAGCGGCCACAGGCGGTCAGCTCCGACTCGGGAGTCGCCTGGCAAAGCATCGCCTTGGCCAACGCCAGTGCGGTGGTTCGCTTGCCGACGCCTTCCGGTCCGACAAACAGATAGCTGGTGGCCATCCGCCCGCGGGCAGCGGCGGACCGCATCTGCTCGATCACCGCTTCATGTCCGACAATCTGTTGCCAAGTCATTTTTAAGGCTTGAGGCTTGAGGCTGGAGGCTGGGGGTTTGAGCGATCTCCGATCGCCATGTTCTCAAACTGTGTTGCTGGCGGCAACCGGCTTGCAACAGATCGTGGAACGAACCCCCTGGTGTTGGTATCCAAAATGGAGGAGTACACGCCATTTTGGATACCGCCTGACGGGTGGTTTCCTCTGTTTTGGAGCTGCCACGATGAGGGGTGGCCAGCACCGTGACGAGTGTCGGAATTCGTGACGTAACTTGCTTTCTGATAAGGATTAGCGTATCGCAGTCCGAGCTGGTGCGATGTCTTTAAGTTGGATCGGCATAATGCTTGCATTCACCTTAACCGGAACGGTTGTAGAGGATTTGCCATCCCATGCACCCAACAGGTGGAGTCAAGCCGATGAGCCCAACGCATTCCGACTATCGCAGTTTCGAGTTCGATTACGAATTGGAAGAGCTGGTTGACGACCGAGCGGAGTTCCACTCCGGTGGCGGCCGTCCGCAAGGACGTGTCAGCAACGCTCCGTCGCGAGCCGCCTCTCGCAATCGGAAGAAAAAAGGAAGCAGCTTCAACGGCATTCAACGTCGTCGCAACAAACACTGGGCGTGGTAGTCCGGCATGTCGAGGCCGCGCATAAGTAAGACGCCCCTCCGAGGCCGCGCAACTAGTAAGACGGCCCTCCGAGGCCGTCTCTCGAGAAACGATGTTTCGAGGCGTCTGCGGGTGCGAACGAGCTTCACGGCTATTGGGAGTCAAGGCTTCGCGACTGCCGCGATTTTCGGCACCGGGATACTCCTCGAAACATAGTTTCTCGTAAGACGGCTTCGGAGAGCCGTCCTACCAATCGCCCATCGCCTGGGCTGCTGCTGCGCGGATTTCTTGCTGGATTGTCTCCACGGGGCGGTCGGCGTCGACGATCACGATCTGATCGGGGCGGCGGGCCGCCTCGGCGAGAAAGCCCGCGCGGAGTGCTTCGCGAAATTCGATCGATTGCCGCTCCATGCGGTCCCATTGTCGATTCATCCGCGCCAACGCCCCCTCCACGCTGATATCGAGCACGAACGTGAGCGTCGGGCAGGTTCCATCCACGGCCGTCTCGCCGATCTGCCAGATCGCCTCCGGCGGTAGACCGCCGGCATGTCCCTGATACACGACGTTGGCCAACAGGAAGCGATCGCAAACGACCGTCTTACCGGCGGCGAGCGCCGGCTGGATTACCTGCTCGACCATTTGCGCCCTGGCGGCCATGTAGAGAAACATCTCCGCGCGGCGGCCGATTTCGTAGCGGTCTCCCAGCAGGATCTCGCGCACAGCCTCGCCCAGCGGCGTACTGCCCGGATCGCGGCAGGTCACCACGTCGTGTCCCCGCTCGCGCAGCCACTCGCAAAAGAGATCCTGCTGCGTCGATTTCCCGGCACCATCGATGCCGTCAAAACTAAAGAACATGGCGTCTACCTTGAAGCTGCGGCGTGTTCGTATTGTAAGCAACAGCTCGCCACGGCCCCAGGTACCAGCCGACGGCGCCGGTAATGCTCCTTGCGCACCACAAATGCCTGTCTTCACTTGAAATCTGGCGATATTCAGTTAGGCTCACCACTAGATGCTGTGGGATTCTTCAGAGTAGGCCGATCTCCGACGACGGGGCAAGCGGTTCGATTGGGCCTGATTGATCGTGCTGGATCGTCGCGGGATCGTGGCCGTTCCCCTGAAAGATACTCTTATTAAGGCAAGACATCATGAGTCGTGGTACACCCGATCCGAGGCACATCGACGAATGGCTCGCCGGCGTCGATTGGCCGCAAGCGGTGCGGCGGACGCTTGTCGCTGCGGTCGTGCTGCTGATCGCCTGGGGGGCGCTCACTTCCTTTTACACCGTACAGCCTGAGGGTCAGGCGGTCGTCAAGCGGTTCGGCAAGGTCGTCGCGATCAAACCGCCTGGGCTACATTTCAAACTGCCGTTTGGAATCGACCAGCAGACGTTCGTCCCCACGGCCCGGGTGCTGAAGGAGGAATTCGGCTTTCGCACGGCGGGGCAACAGGACGTCGGCTCGGCGGTCTACCGCAAGCTGGAAGCGCATCGCGAGGAGTCGTTGATGCTTACTGGCGATTTGAAAGTGGTCGACGTCGAGTGGGTGGTCCAATATCGCGTGGAAGACCCGGACAAGTACATGCACCGGGTTCAGGAAGTCGACAAGACCATTCGCGACATCGCCGAAGCGGTGATGCGGCGGATCGTGGGCAACTCGCTCGGCAGCGACGTGCTGACGGTCAAGCGGGTGCAGATCGCCTCGGAGGCCAAGATCGAGTTGCAGGAGTTGCTGAGTTCATTCGACATGGGAGTTCGGATCGGTACGATTGAAATGCAAGACGTGACACCGCCCGATCCGGTCAAGCCCGCCTTCAATGAAGTGAATCAGGCCGAGCAGGAGAAAGAGCAGACGATCAACGAAGCGGAGAAAAAACAGAACCAGCGGATCCCGGCGGCCCGCGGCAAGGCGCGCCAGATGCTGGAGTCGGCCGAGGGGTATCGCGCCCAGCGGGTGAACCGGGCGATCGGCGAATCGACCCGCTTTCAGGCAATCTTGCAAGAATACCGCAACGCTCCAGAAGTCACGCGGCGGCGGATGTACTTGGAAATGCTCGATGAAGTCCTTCCCACGCTCGGCAAGATCTACGTCGTCGAGCCGGGCGGGCACAGTCCCTTGCCGCTGCTCAATTTGGAAACCGGCGGCAATCCACTCACCTCTCCAGCCGCCCGAGGAGGTTCCCGATGAGCCGTTATCCCAACATGCATCGACCGCGCCTCCGCTCCACTGGTCAAGTTGCACTGGTGCTAGTCGTTTTACTGCTGGTGGCCATTGTGATCATCGCCCGCGCATCGACCTTTACGGTGGATGAGGCCGAGCAGGTGATTGTGGTGCAATTCGGCGCGCCAGTCGGCGAACCGATCGTGGAACCGGGCTTGCACTTCCGCATTCCTTTCATTCAAGAGGTGCGGCGGTTCGATAAGCGACTGCTCTCCTGGGACGGCGATCCGAATCAGGTGCCGACGGTCGAGGAGCAGTTCATCTCGGTCGACACCACCGCGCGGTGGAAGATCGTCGATCCGCTCAAGTTCCTGCAGAGCGTGCAAAATGAAGCGGGCGCCCGCAGCCGCTTGAACGACATTCTCGACTCGGTGGTCCGCGACAAGATCGCCGCCAGCGCACTGGTCGATATCGTGCGCTCCAAGGACTGGAAGGTGACCGAGGAAGACCTCGAGCGGGCAATGGCCGGCGAGGGGGAAGAGGAGATCTTACTACAAGAGGTCGAAGCGGGCCGCGGCGAAATGGTCCGCGACATCCTTGCCACGGCCCAACAGCAGATGCCCCAGTATGGAATCGAACTGGTCGACATTCGCATCAAGCGAATCGACTACGTCGAGTCGGTGCAGCAGCAGGTTTTTCAGCGGATGATCGCCGAACGGCAACGGATCGCGGAGCAATTTCGCAGCGAGGGAATCGGCCGCGCCTCGGAGATCGAGGGAGAAACCGAACGGCTGCTGGCCGAGATCGAAAGCGAGGCGGAAAAGCAGGCCGAGATCATCCGCGGCGAAGCGGACGCCAGGGCGACGCAAATCTACAGCGACGCCTTCGGCGGCGAGCAGGAGTTCTACACCTTTCTCCGCACGCTGGAGAGCTACTCCAACTCGCTTGGCTCGGGCGTCACGGTGATTCTCAGTAGCGACTCCGATTATTTTCGCTACCTGAAGACCGACCAGCCGACCGATGCATCGACGCCGCCCACGTCGGCGGAAGCACCCTAGCAGGCCCGTTGAGGTTGATCGTGTCGCATTCGTCACCCAACTCTTCCCAGACTTCGCCAGACGAAGATCAAGAGAGGAAGGAGACCTCCAAGCAAGATGCGCCGGTCAACGGCGCGGGGGGCGATTCGCAACACTTCTTCCTGCTGGCCTGCCTGTTTGAGGGCGGGCTGGTTTTTTTGGCGGCGGCGCTCGGCTGGATCGTGGGATTCTCGCCGGTCGAGAGCTTCGATTGGAGCTGGTCGGCCGCCGCCTGGGGCGTGGCGGCGGTGGGTCCGCTGCTGGTGCTGATGTTTCTGCTCGACAAATTGCCCTGGCAGCCGTTTCGCCGCTTGCGCGACGTGGTGGACCGGGTGATCCGGCCGACGATGGCGCGGCTGGGGGTGGTTGAGTTTGCCCTCATCAGTCTGTTCGCGGGGATTGGCGAGGAGACGCTGTTTCGCGGGCTGGTCCAGGGCTGGCTTGCCGGCGAAATCGACGGCCCCGCCGCCCCCTGGATCGCACTGCTGGCCGCCTCGTTGCTGTTCGGCGCCATGCACCCCATTACCCGCACCTACGCCTTGCTTTGCACGATCATGGGCGTCTACTTCGGCCTGCTGTGGATGTGGACCGGCAACCTGCTGGCCCCGATCATCGCCCACGCGCTGTATGATTTCGTGGCTCTGGTCTACATCATGCGGTTCACCACCGGCGATGCGACGCTGGCGGAAGAGGAGAGCACTGATGCTAGGTGACTTGCGCGCGGAGAGTCTTCATGGCCCATCCTTGGGCTGCGCAAAACAAGGCGAGTTGATAGTGTTGATTGGGAGTGGTTTTGTTTCAGCAACTGGCATGAATAGGAGCGGATGTACGGCACTTCCGACAGGCAGGCTCGTTCACGAGCCTTCTCCGCGAAGCGGTCTTAGCCCCGTGCTTTTAGCACGGGGTTGCAGCGTACCTCGCATTGTACCATTAGCCCCGTTCCACGGGGCTTCTCCACGGAGTGGCTTTAGCCCTTGGTCCTTCGAGCGACGCTGCGTCAATGAGATCAATCGACGAGTGATTGCCGATCTATACGGAGGTCCGGCTATGGCCCAGCAGCGAGAAGCCCCGTGAAACGGGGCTA
>JBGTJT010000297.1:0-5863 GCA_041744995.1 Pirellulales bacterium
CACGATTCGTCTGGTCGAAGCCGGCGAGCGATTTCGCGTGCAAAGCGAAAACCTGCATCAGGCCGAGGACGGCCGGCTGTCGATGGACGTTGTCATCGACGCCCCGCTGCACCTGCACGCGCGGCACGCCAAGTGGGTCAAGGGCGTACAGCTCTATAGCGTCGAGGCGCTCGCCACGGCGGACGTCCGCCTCAGCTTGACCGTGCAGGTCGGTCTGCGGGTAGGCGGCACCCGCTTCGCACCCGAGGCGGCTCTGCTGCCCGAGGTGACCGACTCGAAAGTCGAGCTGACCCATTTCGAGCTGCATCGCGTGAGCGATCTGCGAGGCGAGGCGGCCGAGCGACTCGGCCGGCAACTGCACAAGGTGCTGGTGGACCAACTCGCCGAAAAGCGCGACAAGCTAACCGCCAAGATCAACCGCCAAGTCGAGAAGAACCATCACCACCTGCGGTTCTCGGTGCCGGAACTTCTCGATTCGCAGTTCGGGGAACTGCTCAGTCAGCGGCAATGACTCTCACCCTCTTAGAAGTCGTGCAGCTTTTAAGCGGCTTTTGTGCTGCGTTAGATAGATGCAAGCATGAGCTGGCACCGCCTCAGTCTGCCCTGAAAGGGCAAGACAACAAAGGCGAAGCGAGTTGCCGCAGGCGGCGAGCGCCCGCCTGGGTTATGGTGTAATACGGAAGCTAGCCCTGAAAGGGCGTAACAGGTCGCTGCGATTTGTTCCGCCCTTACAGGGCTAGCGATCCTGAGGTGTCGTTAACCCAGGCGGGCGCTCGTTGTCCGCGGGCGGACAACGTAGCTGTGTTGTGTTGCCCTTTCAGGGCAGTACAAGGCCCGCACAACTGGAACAAAACGCTAGAAATCCCAACATCATGAAACCTCCATTTCGCGCAGCCCAGGAAGGGACTGCTAGAGCGGGACAGCGGTGGTGTCGCCCCGTCGAGGTGGCTTGATTGCGCGACACGTCTGTGGACTGTGGCTCCCTTTTCGTGATATGGTAAGGCATGCCGCTGTGGATCGTCTCCGGAGTCTCTATCGATGCGCAAATGCAATCCAACAAGTTGGTCGCTACGCTCGGCAATACTCGTATGCAGCATGTTAGGTATTCACGTCCCTGCGTTCGCGGACGATCCTCCCGACGTCGTCCGATACGACGAAATAGTGTCGGGACTCAAGGAGAGTCCCGACAAGGCATCCGCCTATATCTCCGCCATTGAACGGCTCTACAATTCCCGTCAACGCGATCAGGCACTGGCGGTGATCGAGTTGGGCCTACAAGTCGAGTCAGTAGAACCCACGATCTGGGACGCACAACTGGCAATCTATCGCTTCGAGGAGGACTGGGAAAAGGTCGAACAGACGCATGCCGTCATAATTGATGGCATGATTGAGGGACGCCAAGCGGAACGTCACCTCGGGTGGAGCGGCGTCAACTACGAACAGTCCGAACCTGATGCAATCCGAAAGCGGTTATTAGAACGGTACGCGAAGCGATATGAAGAGGTTCCAGAAAACGAGGCACTATTTGACAACTTGAAAGCCCATTACGAAGACTTGCAACAACATGACCAACTGTTGTCGCTATACGAAATGCGTCTTCGCGCTGTGCCAGACGCATCCCTGGCCTCAACTTTCCTACACCGAAGCCTAGAAGCGAAGCAGTTTGACAAGCTGACCGCCGACATCGACACATTGCCACGACCCGTCCGGGACAATGAGCATTTTCTGCTGTCGCAAATGGAAGCTTGGCTGGCCTTGGATCGGATACCCGAGGCAATGCGTGTGGGTGCCATAATAGAGAAAAATCTCGGTCCTCAGGATTGGAGCCGTCAACGACTGGCCAGGCTCTATCACAAGATCGGTCGGACGGACAAGGCGTTGGAAATCATTCAGGGGTGGGCGTCCCCCGGAAACCACCTAAAGGCGATCGCGGCAGCAACATACGGCGGCCGTGAGGAGGCCCTGGCATGCGTGCAACAATGTATTGATCGCGACGCGCCGGCCTGGGTGCTCTTCCAGTGTGTGGACGCCTGTCGCCTCGTGGGCGACGACAATCGTGCCGAAGCAATCTTTGATGTGGCTGAGAACAAAACGATCGAGGAACTGCGTGGCGGGCAAGGCATTGCGTACGAGATCTACTACCGCTATGCACAGGAAGGGCGACTGGAACGGTACGCCGAGGTGTTTGGCCCGTATCACCCCAACGCGTATCAGATATTCATGTCCGCCGCGCAAGCACACATTAAAAGCAACCAACCGGGCAAGGCAATTGCATTGCTCGAACGCAATCGTGCCAAGTACGAAGACAATCGCGAGTATTTGACAGCGGCTGCCATGACTTTGGAAAACCTCGGTGAGCATCAAAGAGCCAAATCGTACTATGGTAGCGCTTTGGCGATTGCTGAGGCAACCGACCGCAGGGCCAATCCTGCCCTTGCCGACCCGGTCGCCGGCAAGGCGCGCTGCTTCATGGCTCTAAAAGAATTCGATGCTTGTGATGAATGGGCGAGCCAGTACTCGCGGGATTCTCCAAACTGGCGTTCTGCCCGCGCGGCAATGGGGCGCTATTGGGAACAAGCAGGCGACAAAGACAAGGCGATCGCCACCTATCGGCTTTCGAACGATCACGCTAATGTAATTCGCTTGGTTCGGCAAACCAGCGGGGATGCCGGCGTCGTTGCGTACATAACTGCAATCCCAAACAAAGAAGCGCAAACCTATTGGCAACGCAGTGAAGAACTTCGACACCCCTCCGCACAGATTGCCAGGGCGCGTGCCGCCATTGAGCGCGATCCGGATTCCGCTAACGCCTTCGCCGAATTAGGCAGGCAACTTTTCTTCGCTGGCCAGATTGCCGAGGGACGGCAAGCGTTTCGAAAAGCCGTCGCGCTTCAATATGATTTTAAGTTGGTGCCCCCGCTCCAGATTTACCGCCCGTTTGTAATCGCTAAAGTAAATCCCCTGCTTCGTGGTCGCCCCGATTACTCGTCGATTATGGGTCTCTATCTGCAAAGAGACTTGCAAGACGAACTTGAACATGACTTTGCGCCACTAATTGGCCTTACGAAGGCTCACCGTTGGCGTCATCACAAGCTCATCGAGCGCTGGCACGACTTGCACTCCAAGCAATAGATATAGTGTTGAGTGTTGGGTGTCGAGTTGTACCTGATCTTGTTCCCGCACCCATCCCATGCGGCCCGCGCTAGTAATAATGAATCCGCCGCGCGCAGCCGTCGGTAATCTTGCGGAGTTCCTTACCGGCGCGGGTGTATTCGAACACGCCGTCCTGCTTGTCGGCCACCACGACGTTGCCGTTGTCGAGATACACCGCATCATAGGCGCTGCGCGGATAGTTCAAGTCCCACACCACGCGGCCCTGGCGATTGTATTCCTGCACGCCCTTGTCGCCGACCACCAGGATGTTGCCGTTGGCCAACGGACGGGCCGCCTCGGGGGACGGGAGCCCGCCGATCGACCACACGACTTGCTGTTTGGAGTTCAACTCGACCAACCGTTGCGAGCCGTGCAGCGCGACCAGGGTGTTGCCGTTGGGCAAGCGGCGGACGTCGGTCGGAGAGCGGTCGACCTCGACCGTCCACAGCTTCTTGCCCGCCGGGGAGACTTCCATCACCTGGTTGCCGTTGAACAGCGCCACCAACACGTTGCCGTTAGGCAGCAGCTCCATGCCGTTGGGATTGGCGCCCAGGTTGTGCCGGGCGACTAATTTACCTTCGGCGGTGATCTCGCACAGGCTGTTGGCCGCCCATTCGGCCACCAGGCGGTTGCCGTTTGCCCGCATGGCGCATCCACTGGGCGTGCTGACTTCGGTCGCTTCGTCGAGCCGCTCGCCGGCGAGCGTGCAATGCAGCACGCGGTTGGGACGAAACATCGCCAGCAGCAGCCGCTGGTGCTTCATCTCGGCGCCTGCCAGCGGCAGCCGCCATTGGGTCGTCTTGCCGTGCGTCGCGTACCATTGCTTCCATTGCTCGACGCCGGCGATCCGCTCGGCCCGATCGCCGTAGGCGTTGACCCAAATGTCCTGCCCGCTGACGTGCCGCAACACGATCAACGCCCGGTCGCCCACTTGGGGATCGTCGCTGGCGAGCAGTTCGATCAGTGTTTCGATCGCCGGGAGCGGATCGAAGTCGATCAGCGCCACGGCCGTCGCCAGGCGGACCTGCTCGTGATCGTGCCGCAAGTAGGGCGAGAGCATTTCGACGCATTGCTTGTCCAACACATGCCGCAGCGCCTCGATGGCCGCGACTTGCAGCAAGTGACGATGCTTCTCGCTGGTCTGGGCGAGCTTCTCCGGCGACCGGGCCAAACTCGCCAACAGTTCCTGATCGTCGACCCGGGAGGTTGCCTTGAGCGCCTCGTTAAAACTGGATCTCTGGTGCTCGCTCGCGCAGTACGGCCATACATGAAGCAGTTCCGCCGCCAGCCCTTCCACCGGCTCGGCCGCGATCAGCCGCAGTGCGGCAGTGAGCAACTCGGCCCCCGCGGTGCTGCTGCGGGCGAGGATCCAGCGGGCGCGAAAGCGGACTTCCTGGTCACGCACTTCCAACGCCTGCCGCAACCGGTGATTGACCAATTGCGGCTGGGTGGTCGCGCGATTGAGCAGGCTGAGCATGGCCGTTTCGCGGACGCGATAGTGGGGCGCGCCCAGCAGTTCGATCCATTCGTCCAACTGCCGCACGTCCTCGTCATTGGCCTGAAAATCGGCAATGTAGGCCCGCAGGCCCGCGGCGTCGGCGGCATAGCCGTGGGCGCGTAGTTGCTTGCGGAGCGGTTCCAGTTGCTCCCGCTTTTCAGCAGATCCCTTCTCCTGGGCCGGCGCCGGGCCGGCCGCTCCCAAGCTCAGGCCGCCGCAGACGACAACCAGCAGCATGGCGAACAACGCTTGTCGCTTGAAGACCATTTGATGGCTCGCGGTAAACTTCGTTTAACCAAACGGTACGAAGTTGAGCCTAACCGCTCGCCAGGAGGGCGGCAAGGGTTTGACCGCGGCTAGCCCGGATTAGTAATAGAAAATCCTCCGCACCGTGCCGACGGGGAACTCGCGAACCATTTGCCCTCGGCGGTCGACCTCGCGAAGGCCGCCGGCGTGTCCCACCAGGATGTTGCCGTTATCGAGCAGCACCGCGTCGTAGGGCGAGCTGAGTTCGTCCAGCGACCACACTTCCACGCCGCTGGGGTCGTACTCCTTGACTCCCAGCCGCATGGCAACCAACGTGTTGCCGTTCTTCAAGCGGCGGGCCGACTCAGGGGATCGGCAATCGTCAATCGACCACACCACGTCGCCCCGGCGATTGATCTCGATAATCCGGTCGTTGGAGTTCAGCGCCACCAGCGTGCTGCCGCCGGGCAGCCGCCGGGCGTCGGTCGGACGCCCTTCCAGTTCAACTTGCCAGACCGTCTCGCCGGCGGGGGTGATCTCCACCAGCGACTTCTCGTGGAACAACGGCACCAGCAGATTGCCGTTGTCGAGCAGGTCCAGCCCGTTGGGAGTCCCCGGCAGGTCGAGGGCGTATTCTCGGCGACCGTGGGCGTCGAGGAAGATCAGCGACTTGCTTCCCCAGTCGGCCAGCACGCGTCGCCCGTTGGGCAGACGAACGGCGCCGCAGGCACTGTCGGCGACTTTGCTGTCGAACAGGTTTTCACCATGCAGGGCGACTTCCTTGACTCGAAACGGATTGAACGTACAGACCACCACGCGCTGTTGATGGACGTGGATCGGTCCCAGCGGAAGCCGCCAGGCGGCAGTGTCGGCGTGATCGGCGATCCACTGTTTCCAGTCGGCCGTCGCGGCGGCCCGCCGCGGCGCGGCGTCGAAGGGGGAGAAACCGAATTGCTGGCCGGTCAG
>JBGTJT010000298.1:0-3551 GCA_041744995.1 Pirellulales bacterium
GAGCGATTCTGGCGGCAGGTGCTGAAGAAGTTTGATGCCAGCGGGCTGGGTGTTCGGGCGTTTTGCCCGCGCGAAGGCTTGAGCGAGCCCTCGTTCTACGGGTGGCGGCGGGAACTACGGCTGCGAGACGCCGAGGCAAAGCAGGCAGCCGGCGCCAAGCAGCCGCGCTGTGTTAACCGTGCTGCGTAGGTACTCCCAATAGATAAAAGAAAAGCACCTTCCGGCCGCCCGAAGGCGGCCGGAAGGTGCCATGCAGGGATTCAAGTGGCAGCCAGCGTCCACTCGCCGGCCAGCAGATTGATCAGGGCGTCGCCATCAGCGGGAATGCCTCGCAGCCAACGCGTGAACTGATGCACCATCAGTCCGGCCGTGATGCTGGCTGCGTAAATTGTCGATTTCGACGTGCAGCTTCCGGTCTGGGCTTCCGACTGCGCAAAGAGTGTGCTGGCGTACTCGGCCCGGCTTGCCTCGTCGACGGCGGTGAGCACCCGCAGGGTCTCGCCCAACATGCGGCCGTCGGCCCAGAAGCGGCAACGGTCGCGCTCCGCTCGCCAAATGGCCGCCCGGGCAGAGATCGAATCGACGCAGCAAAACACGGCGGCGCCGGTCTCCAGTCGCGGCCGGTAGCGATTCTGCACTGCTTCGATGTCGATCGACTCATCCAGCCGGCCGATCGCCGCAGCGGTGGCCAGCACCTTGGCTTGGCCGATGTCGGCCGCAAAATAGCCCTGCGTCGTCAGGTTCGACAGATCAACTAAGTCGAAGTCAATTAACTGCAAGCGCCGAGCGCCGATCGCTGCCAGTTGTAAACCCACCTGGCGCCCCACGGCGCCGACGCCAATCACGGTGCAGGCGACCTCGCTCAAGCGCTGCTGAGGCACCAGATCTTGCTGCCGCTGAAAGCGGTCATGTTCGTTGGTCGTAATCGTCAGCTCCTTTCTCTTGGGGAAATGGCGGGTTCTCAAAGATGACCGCATCATTCAGGTAGATCCGAATGATCGGCCCATGCTTGTTCTCGGGCAGCTCGCCCGTATCGACATTGACCACCGTGACGCCGTCGATCTCCGATTCGTAAACTTGGAACGTCGGCTTCGGCATGGCTGGTCTACTCCAGGTACTCTTCGGCCAGTACCTGCTCGGCCAGGTTCAGCTCAGTCGGCTCTTCCACAAGCGGCAGCTCCTCCCAGAAATCCCACTCGGCGTCTTCCGGCGCTGCATAAGGATCAGCGAACAGCCGCTCGGCCACCGGCAAACGTTCTTGTCGGGGCTGCTCCTGCATCTCCGACTGGACGCAAGCCAGATACTCCTGCTCCCAGGCGGCGAAGTCGCAGCCGTCAAAGTGAGAACCGTAGTCGACCCCCATCGGGATCTCGATCTCGCCGCCCGGCCCCGTGTTGAACCTCAGCCGGGCATAAGACTGGCCCCCGTTGGCCAAGATCGCCATTACAGCCCAGTCCGCCGTACCGAATACCCGGGCAAACGTCTGCTCGTCGGTGCCGGAGGGGCGCGGGCAGTCGCCCGGATGTGTATGGATCCATAGACGACCAAACTCCGATGGTTTTCCGCCCAGATCGACCTGCTCGTCGAAGAAGTCGGCCACCGAGGCATCGTCGAATTTGACGCTGGCCCAGCTACAGACTTGCCGGACCAGTTGCACGTCCTGGACCAGCAGCAGGTCGTCGACCGAGCTGATGCCGAAACCGCCCACCTCGGTCGTTCCATAGTCACGCAAGAAAAGCAACTTCGCCCACGCTGTCGGTAAAAACCGTAGACTCGGGATAGCAGGCCGCATGTACGTCTGGGATCGGGATCGGCTCGGTAGCTCTCGGGTTTTCATGTTTGTCATGGCAGTGTTTGCACCTTTCATGGTCATTGAGACATTCGCGGCAGCAGTCGCTGTCGCAGGAGTGGCAGGGAGTCAGGCAACCGAGGCAGTGTTGCTCTTCGCACTGTGCGCACCGCGAGGTGCAGCCGGCGCAATAGATACAGTCACAGTCCGGGCAGGTGGTGATGCAGTCTCCGCACACGTCGACGTCGCATCGGTCGCAGATGTAGCGATTCCCGTCGCCGGCCAAGGCGTCGCAATCGCTGCACGTGACGCCATGCCAATCGCTTAACGACACATAGGGCGACCCGGAGTTGTAGGTCCGCAGCAGGTTGGCCACCAGCGTGAAGAAATCGAACAGCCGACCGTCTCGCAAAGCGTGTTTGATCGGCTGCCGACCGTCCCCTTCGCAGACGCTTTCGTCCTGCACGTGCGGATGCGTGACGCCGTCGTTGGAGGCCGCCGGCTGCGGATCGACGGCGATCACCTGGTAGTTGTGGGGATGGTCCGTCAGATCGCTCCAATCGAGCTGGATGCGGAACGGCCCCAGGTAGATTTCCTCCAGTTCAATCGGTTCAGTCGTGACGGAGATCGTCTTCGCCATGTGATCGTGCTCAACCTCGCCGAACTCCTCCTCCAACGCCGCCAGGTCGATGTAGATATCGCGGACGCTGGCCTGGGGCGAACAATATTGCGGGGCGAGCTGCATCTCGATGGTGTACAGCTCCTGCCGCAGCTCCTGCAGGCGACTGTGCAGATTGCGCTGGACCCGCGCGGCGGCAAATTGCCAGTTGAAGGCCCGCGCCCGGTGCAATTGCCGGAACAGCTTCTGGCATTGGCGCCAGGTCGCCTCGGGCAGTGCCGGCAAGCACTCCTCCGACGTTTCGGGCTGCAACGACAAGTGGATTGCCGCGGCCAGCCGCAGCAGGCGGCCTGCGTTATGATTCATGGTCAGGTGTTCTCCAGGAGATAAAAGCAAACCGCCTCCCGCCTTGGGTATTTCCGCGGCGGAAGGCGGCTGAAGAAGGGATGCACGTTGACGAGGAACTGCGCGAGGGGGAACTACCGACGCGCTCCTTCGATTTTGAGCGCGGTGATTGAGACCCGGTCGCCCTCTTGGAGCGCCTGGTCCGCCGAGCAGGGCTGGCGGTTCACCCGGATCAGGTAGTCCTGCGGTTGCCCCTGGTGGATGTGCTCACGGAACAGCGACTTGACGGTGGTTCCTTCGGCGACGTCCATATAGTCGGCAAAGCCGCCGCCGAGGTTATTGATCAATAAAATACGCATCTCTTGTGGTTCTCCTTGAGTGGTGGTGTGAGAAATGAATTGGTCAGTTGACGCTCGGCCGATCAATCGGTGGTTACAACGTGCAGCTCGCACGGTAAGGCATCAAGTGCCGAGCGACTCGTCCGCTTGAAACAGCTCCCAAGAATCGCACAGCTCTCGTCGCAACTGCGAGATCCGCCCCGCGGAAACTTGGAAACGCTCGGCAACTTCGTTGGTCGAATACCCTTCAGCCAACAGCAGGGCGATCCGCTGATCGCGCAGGCTGTGCGTCTTTAGCCAGGCTGCAAAATCCAGCCGAAAGCAGACCTGATCCGGCACCGGCGCCCGCGAGTGATCGATGAGCGAGTAGTGCCAGTAGCCCAGCCGCGTAAAGCTGTCGACACCGAAGTCGCGGCGGCCCTGTGCCGCGTGGCTCATCACGTCGCGGCTGTTGTCGCGG
>JBGTJT010000299.1:0-6410 GCA_041744995.1 Pirellulales bacterium
CCTCGCACCTCGCTGCCGTCGGTGAGAATGAAGGTTACTTTCTGTTCGGGCTTGCCGACGACGTGGCCGGCGGTCAGCACTAGACCTTCCTCGTTGACGATCACGCCGCTGCCGGCCGCCTGGCCGACGCGAATGCCGACCACCGCGGGCATCACCTTCTTGGCGATCTGCTGCGTCCGCTGTTCCATGGCGCGCAGCTCGTCAATCGATTGCGGCAGGGCGCCGTCGAGCACCTCGATCAACCGTTCCGGGTTGACCGGCGGCCGATCCTGAGCCGGCGCGACGCCGGCGGATACCACCAGCGTCAAGGCAACGAGCAGCGCAGCGAGATGTTGGGAGCGATTCCTTATATTCATATTGTTCCCCGTGAAGGCAATATTGTTGAGTCAACGAAACGGCGATTCGCCGAGTGAAAAGCATTGATTACGAGTAGGCAGTCCCGACCAAGCGCGGAGCATCCCCGAGACATAACCGACTCGCGGTACCACACATAGATTAGTTGCCGCCCAGGCAAAGAAACCTTCGCCTACTAACGTTGTGACCCATTCTGTACGAAATTGCAAGCAAAATGGGTCACTGAAACCCTGTAAGTGATGATTTGAAAGCAGCTTACGGTTTTATCGGCTTGCTGGCGGCCGTCCGTTGAAGTGCTGCGGAGCACCTAACGCGCCCGCGGGGCGAAAAGCAACGGAAACGGCCTTCAGCGTTTGGCTGACGCCAGAAACCGACGTCGGCCAGTTTGGCCGTGACCGCCGCACTATCGCCTGGTCGCTCCACACGGCACGCGCCCAATAAGCAACCTAATCGCTACGGTTTCCCGAGTTAAAAGCTCTTGACTTGGCACGACGCCTCACTCGTCCAATTGGTGCGATTGCACTGAAGGAAGGGGGGGAATGCTATCGATAATCGTGAGTATACCAGTTTGACCCCCCCTAATCCGGCTGTGCATTGTACCTAGGTCGGACTGTTGAAATATTGTTACTCACCTGACGGAAGAACCCACCTGATGAACGCATTCCTGAAAATCCTTGTAAGTTCCGCCTGTATCTTGCTAATCGCCACCGGCGTCGGTTGTCAGCGCGCCGATTCAGACGCCGTGGCAGTGGCGACGACGCAGGACGGCGCCACCCCGGCAGGAGGTGTGGCCGTAGTCGATTTGGACGAGGTTGCCCGCCGGATTGGGCGTGATCAGCAGATGGGGCGGCGGATCGAACAATTTCGCGAGCAAAAGAACCAGGAAGTAGCCGCCGCCCAGACTTTGCTGCAGCAGCAACTCAAGCAATTCCAAGACTCGCTGGGAGATTCCCCCACGCCGGAGCAACAGCAGCAATTGGGCGTAGTGCAGCGGAAACTGGCAGGCGACTTCACTTCGGTCGCGCAGCAGGCGTCGTCCGCGTTGAATGAATTCAAGCAGACGGTGATCCATGAATACCGCGACGAACTGCGCCCACTGGCCCGCGAAATTGCCGCCCGCCGCGGGCTGCAAGTGGTGATCACGCATCAAGACAGTTTCCAACTGGTGGTCGATCCGCGGTGTGACATTACAGAGGAATTAAGCGAACGCCTGTTGGAAGTCGCCGGCCGCCCGGCGGCTGAGGTTGATGCCGGTTCTCTTTCGCAACGCTGAGTTTTACGTTTGACCGGCGACGCTGTCCGGTCGCAATCCCGCGGTGAACTCCGCAATCCTAAACAATTCTTAAACATTTTTGTACCGGAACTCGGCAAGCATCGATCCCGCCCTTGCACTGAGTTCCATTGCGTGTTTCACGGAGGAAACGAACAATGAATACGACTCAGGATTCTCAACCTTCCCGCGTCGGACAATCCGGCAGGGTGCGTCGCTTGACGCAGTGCATATTGCTTGCCGCATTGATCCTTGGTACGGCGGCACCGGCAGTCTTCAGCCAAACTGTGTCGACCATATTCGATGGCGTTAACAACCCGATCCGGCTGGAGTTTTGGGACACCGCAGGAGGGACTTTCACATGGGACGACAACTCGTACGATCCGACGGACGATTGGTCCGCTCCTGAGATAGCCGCTATCGAGCGTGGCATTCAGTACTGGTGGGACGTTTTGGGGGATGACAACACTCCCGGGGGTACGCCCATATCCGTTCGCGTTATGAAAGATGCCTTTGTGGGGGCAAACGCTCGGTCGGACAACTCTGAAATCACTGTGGGCGGCCGTCGAACAACATTCGTGCAGCGGCTCTGGGCAGATTTCGGAAACGATTCCTCCGTTGAAGATTCAAGCAACATTGGTGTTGACACAGTCCTTTTGTTTGGAACATTACCCTGGACGACCGATATCAACGGTCCCTTGCCAGTGCCGGGAACCGGCATGGAAGCCGTCATGATCCATGAAATGGCACATTCACTCGGTTATTACGCTAGCCTTGGAAACGTAGGAGGCGAGTGGCTTTTTGGGTTTGACGACGACGGAAACGAAATTGGGCTTACCGTTTACGAATCGTTTCTCGAACACGCTAACGGCACACCGCTCGCCGCTGGAGACATATTCGATCTATCGAATCCAAGTGCATATTGGTTCACCGGCGCGAATGCCGTAGCTGTGTTTGGCGACCGCATTAACACGACCAACGTCACGCACCTGAGCGTGGATCCGCTGTTGATGACCCATGAATCGTTCCGTAACTATCCGTTCTTCACTGAGTTGGAATTGGCGGTTCTCCAAGATTTGGGCTACGCAATCGATCGGACCAAGTTCTTTGGAAAGTCGTATTACCAGGATGGAGCCAATGAGACCAACAATCTTGATTTTAACTCCACGAAAACCTACGGCCTGGGTCTGCACATGAAAGCGAACAACCTGAATATTGTGCAGACGGGCAACTTGAACGCCAGCGGCAGTGCCGGTAACGGCATCCGCATAGACGGCGAGGACAATACTGTGACCATTGGCCCCGGTGTCGCAATCAACACCAACGGCGATTTCGGTGTCGGCGTGCTGGTGAGCAACGGCGTGAACAACACCGTTGTGCATCGCGGTTCGATTAGCGCCATGTCGACTACCTCTGGACAGCAAGGCACTGGCATGTTGTTCAGCTTCGGTAATAACCTATTGGGGTTCGACACAATCGTCGACCCAAGCGATCCCAATTTCCTGGATGTTTACCGAGACTCCAGAGTCGCGGGAGGGTATCTTGTAGATCGTGTTGACATCAGCGGTACGGTTTCAGCCGGCGGTGACGCGATCCGAATCGATCAGACAGCCGCCGTCCGAGAGATCAACATTCTCAATGGCGCCAGCTTGACTGGTGACATCCGGAGTGATGCTTTGATCGATAATAGTCTCAACCTCCATCGCCCCACGATCACCTTTGGCCGATTAGCCGACGTCAACGGCGCCGCAACGTCGGATGCCGATGCCAATTTCAACTTCAACTACAGCGGCATCATCGGCGGTACGACGGAGATGGACGCCAGCTTTGTCGGCGGCGGTGCGCACGCCACGGGTGCGCAGTTGAGTGGACTTGCGATATTTCACTCCACCACGATCGGCGCCGACGGCCGCCTGACCAGCGACGGGACGCTTCAAGCCAATACGACCGTTACCAATGACGGCGCGCTCTCCGTTACGGCCCTGGGCCAAGTAATTGCTGCGACTGGCAATTTCACCAACAACGGCGTGATTGAGTCGAACGCCGGCGACATTGGATCGGTACTGGGCGATTTCATTAACGATGGGGATATCCAGTCCAACACAGGAACTGTGAGTACCCTCGTTGGTGATATTTTCCAGAACGGCACATTGGCAAATGACGGGGGAACGGTAGATGCCGCCAACAACCTCGATATCAACGGCACGCTGACCAGCACCTTCGGCCAGCTCAACGCCGGAGGAACCGTCACGGTCTTCAACGGCGGTCGCCTGGCCGGCACGCCCACGATCACCGCGCCGCTGGTCGACAACCTGGCCGGCGGCACGATGTCGGCCGGCAACAGCATCGGCACGATGCTCATGATCGGCGACTTCCAGACCAATGGCACGCTGGAATTCGAGATTACGCATCAAAACCTGCCGCAAGACAGCGACTTGTACGCCATCCAAAACGGCACGGCCACAATCAACAACAACACGATCTACGCCAACCGCGGCACGTTCGAGTTCGACGCCGAGGCCCCGGCCGACGCGGCCAACTATGAGATCGCCCGCCGCTATACGATCATGGAGACCGACAACCCGGGCGATCTGATCGTGGTGCAGCGTCCGCAAACGACCGACAACATCGACGAGCGGCGAATCATCCTGCGGACCGACACCGACCTGGCGCAGCTCTACACGCCGGACGCGCAGAATTACTACGCCTACATCGGCCGCGACGTGCCGTATGCTTCGCTGGGGACCACTCCCAACGAAGTGGCGATCGGCGAATACCTGGATAGCTTTGCGGGCCTCGACGACGGCAGCCCGTTGGGCGACGAAATTCAATGGTTCCGCGATTCGCTCGACTTGCTGCCCGACGAGGCCGACGTCCTGGCCGTGTTCAGCCAATTGACCGGCGAAATTTACGCCTCGGTCAATCCGATGGTGGTGCAACAGGCGTTCGCCAACCAGAGCATGCTCACCGGACGCATTCGTAGCGAGCAATCGCGGCTGCCCTGGTGCGACGAGAATGGAGTGCAAATCGGGCGGCTGGGCGGCTGGGTGACCGGCTTTGGCAGCGGCGGCCGGACGCAATCGGACGGCAACGCGCAGGGCTACCGTTATTCGGCGTCGGGGACGCAGGCGGTGGTCACTTCGGCGCTCGATTGCCAGACCATCTTCGGGGCGTTCTATAACTACAGCAACTCGTCCTTCCGCGATTCGGCGGCCGGATCGGCCCAGGTGGAGATGAATGAATGGGGCGGTTTCTTGTCGCACCATAATGACGATCACCACTTCCTGTTCGTGGCCAGCGGCGGCATGACCGATTTCGACGTCAATCGCACCCTGCAGTTCGGAAACAACAACATCCAACTCCCCGTCGCCCAGCGTATGCAGGGAGACTACGGCGGTTCCGTGGCCAGTGTCTATGGAGAATATGGCCTTCGGTTTGTTCATCCCAACGCGGTCGTCCGCCCCTTCCTCGGCTTGGGCTACACCCACGCCGCCCAGCAGGCGTTCCAGGAAGATGGGACCGGTTTTGGTACTCTGGCGGTCGGCCGTTCGAGCGTCGACAGCCTCCGCTCCGCCTTGGGCGCCGACGTGAACTTCCTGCTTTTCACCCAGGCGCACGTAACGCTGGACGTGCGGGCCGCCTGGATGCATGACTTCCTCGACGGGGGAGTCGGTTCCACAACGGCGCAGTTCGCCGCTATTCCGGGCGCAACGTTCCAAGTATCAGGGGCCGATATCGGGCAAGATTTTGCCCTATTGGGAGTCGCCTTGTCCGCCGACGTGCTTGGCAACCGCGCCAGAGCTTTTGGCGGATACGATCTGATCGCCAACCGGCAGCAATCGTTGCACGCCGGAAACGTCGGTTTGGAATTTTTGTGGTAGCCCGTTCCTCGCGAACGTATGGCACTCGGGCGCGACCGGCTTAGATCTGCCATTGCAGATTTACGCCGGTCGCTTTTTGTTGGATTGAGCGCCGACGGCCCCAGCGGGCGTCGCCCCCGCTGGGCCGTATCGACGACTTTCGCTGGGGGACTGAGCCGCTGCAGAGGGCAAAGGCGAGACGCACTCCGCGGCGTGGGCAACCTCAAGCCCGACGACGGCGTGGAGTTCGTCGTCAACTGGCCGCTACTGCCCGGCGCCAACCTCAACGGAGGCGCGGCGCGAATTCAAGTCCAGGTAACGGGCATCTCGCACCGGGAAATGTAGATTGACCGCGAGACGAGGGTCTCGCTTTGCATGAAGTGAAGGTTTGCCTGGCATTCATTGCTAAACGAGTAATCGGACTTACCCAACTATGGTTCCTGCCACACCAATCGCGAATTCGATCTGCCCAGACAGGGCAACACAACATAGCCCAGGCGAAGCGTCGCCGCTGCAGGCGGGCGCTCGCTTGGGGCTCGCTTCGGCTATATTGTTGCGCAGGGCAGTTCGGATTCGTTCTGTCATGGCCGGCACAGAAACCGGGCAAGCCCGATTCCCATCACGCCTCTATTTCACGTATCCCAAAGCCTCCTATTTCCCGAATCGCTTGTCGGCGAAGTCGAAGAACACGTTCCAATAGTCGACGTCGAGCAGATGCTTGCTGTCGCGGATGTAGTAGCCGACGTTGCTGTCGATGAGCTTGCCCGGCGGCGGCATCTCGTCTGCGGACAGCCCCTCGGCACCGAGGAACTCGTGGACCTTGGCGCCCGACCACAATACGTTGAACTGCCCCTTGGGGTCGGCCCATTCATCCTGCGTGCCGTTGGTGAACAGCACCGCTCGCGGCGCGATCAGCCCGACCAGGG
>JBGTJT010000300.1:0-2394 GCA_041744995.1 Pirellulales bacterium
GCGCTGTTTGCCGATGCGATCGCCAGCAGCCGCGACCTGTTCTCTCCCGCCGACGTGGCGGCCTACCGCGCGCTGGAAGGGCAGGGAGGGTCGGTCTTTCAACTGCCGCGGACGTTCGGCGACTACGAGTTGCAAGCGGAACTCGGCCGCGGTGGGATGGGCGTGGTCTACCGGGCGCATCAAACCTCGCTCGACCGCACGGTCGCCTTGAAGATGATCCTTCGCGGACAGTTCGCCACGGCCGACGACCAGGCCCGCTTCAAGGCCGAGGCGGAGGCCGCCGCGCGGCTGGATCATCCGCACATCGTGCCGGTTTACGAAGTGGGCGAGTACCAGGGACACAACTACTTCAGCATGAAGTACGTCGCCGGCGAGACTCTCTCCGGCCGCCTGGCCGAAGGTCCGCTCTCCGCCCGCGAAGCCGCCCGCTTGCTGGCGACGGTCGCCCGCGCGATCGATGCGGCCCATGTTCACGGCGTGCTGCATCGAGACTTGAAGCCGTCGAACATCTTGATCGATCGGCAGGGCGAGCCACATGTGACCGATTTTGGCCTGGCCAAACGGGTCGCTGCCGGCGAGCAGCTCACCCGCACCGGCGCGATTCTCGGCACGCCGACCTACATGGCGCCGGAGCAGGCGGTCGGCAGCCGGGGCAAGATGGGGCCAACGACCGACGTCTACAGCCTCGGCACGATCCTGTATCAAATGCTCACCGGTCGGCCACCGTTTCAAGCCGCCACGCCGCTCGATACGGTGATGCTGGTGTTGGAGCAGGATCCGCTGCCGCCGCGGATGCTCAATCCAAAGGCCGATCGCGAGCTGGAACTGATCGCCATGCGGTGCCTGCAAAAGCCACCGGAGCTGCGCTACCAATCGGCCGCGGCGTTGGCCCGCGACTTGGAACTGTACCTGGCGGGCGAGCCGATCTCCGCCCGCAGCGGACGATTCAGCGCGATCGTCGGCCGCTGGTTTCGCGAGACGCATCACGTGTCGGTGCTGGAGAACTGGGGCCTGTTGTGGATCTGGCACAGCATCGCGCTGCTGGTGCTCTGCCTGGTGACCAACTGGCTGCACTTCCGCCGCCACGAGTGGCCGGTGTTCGAGCAGCCGTGGCCCTACTTGCTGCTGTGGGGCGGAGGACTCGCCGTATGGGCGCCGATCTTTTGGGCGCTGCGGCGGCGGGCCGGGCCGGTGACGTTTGTCGAGCGGCAGGTCGCCCATGTCTGGGGCGGCAGCGTGATCGCCAGCGTCTCGCTGTTCGCCGTGGAGATGATCCTAATCCTGCCGGTGCTCACGCTCTCGCCGGTGCTGGGTCTAATCAACGGCATGGTGTTTACCGCCAAGGCGAGCATTCTCTCCGGCGAGTTCTATTTTCACGCCACGGCGTTGTTTGTAACCGCGATCGCAATGGCCCTGCTGCAAGCGGCCGGCATCGACCTGGGATTGAGCCTGTTCGGCGTCGTGTCGGCGCTCTGCTTCATGGTACCGGGCTTCAAGTATTACCGGCGGAGCATCGCCAGTGAGCGAGACGCCGAGTAATTTCCGGCTGGATGCGCAGTCCAAAGGGCTCTACAATGGAAAATGCGAGCCAACGCGGCGACAGGAATGAATGACGCCACTTAACATTTCCAACTCATGAGCCCTACCGTATTCCGAGAGCGAGGATACCGCTTCTTTTTCTTTTCGCGCGAAGAGTCTCGCATGCATGTGCATGTGAGGTCACCGGACGGTGAAGCCAAGTTTTGGCTTGAACCGAGGGTTGAACTCGCGAACAGTCAGAGGTTAAGTTCCGACCAAGTCAATCAAATTCGCAAAATCGTGGAAAGGCGATCTGATGAGCTTACCGCAGCCTGGCGTAGACACTTCCCCGATATCGGTCACTGACATTTCTCCGGATGGCCTATGGGTACTTGTATCCAACGAAGAGATATTTCTGCCGTTCGACGATTTCCCCTGGTTCAAGAAAGCCACCGTCGAGCAAATCCTGAACGTCGTGGAGGAGGCGCCGGGCGGTTATCATTGGCCAGACATCGATGTTGATCTCGACCTCGACACCATGCGGCATCCGAAACGCTATCCACTCACGGCCAAGCAGGGGGGCGGTGCCGGAATAATGACGAATGTCGAAATCCGAATGACGAAGGAATGACGAATCACGAATGACGAACGGTGGCGATGCCTCGTTTTTGCGCAGCCCACCTCCATCCTGTTAAACCGCACAGGGCAAAGCCCAGCGACATTGCCAGGCCATGCAGCGGGATCATCTGCTCGATCGTGAGCGTCGGGTGTTGCTGAAACTCGCCGGCGGCGTAGATCGCCGCCAAGGCCAGTCCACTGAACAGCGCCGTCGAGGATGCAAGCAACAGGCCGGCGGCCCGGCGTGCTCGCGGCGAG
>JBGTJT010000301.1:0-3926 GCA_041744995.1 Pirellulales bacterium
AACGTGCCATTTGTCCGGGCCACCCGTCGGGTTCCGCGAACGCGTCGGGTGGCACTGGTGTCCTCACCAGTGCTCGGCAAGGTTGGCCGAAGCGGACACCCGGTCCCGGTCGGGCGTCACCGAGCCCTGCGGTTCCTCGAAGCCGAGCCGGTACCCCTGGCCCGAGCCTTCTGCCAGTCGAAGCCGGGAAACGTCGCCGAGCCCCCACACTGGTGAGGGCACCAGTGCCACCCAAAATCGCGCTTCCGCCTCCTGCTTCAGGCCCCCGGGATCACTCCGGCAACCGCTCGGTCTCGACCGGAGGCAAGGGGCCGGTGCAGGCTTCCATGAAGGCGACGAGGTCGAGCTTCTCCTGCTCGGTCAGGTCGATGGGCTTGATCTTGTCGCTGAGGTTCTTGTTGGGGGTGCCGCCCTTGGCGTAGTGCTCGACGACGTCGAGGAGGGTTTCCTGGCTGCCGTCGTGCATGTAGGGCGGAGTCATGGCCACGTTGCGGATGGTCGGCGTCTTGAACGCGCCTTTGTCTTCTTCCTTGTTAGTCACCACGTAGCGTCCCAGGTCGGGATTCTCCTGATCCATGCCGACGCCCAGATTGTGGTATTTTTCATCCGTCAGGTTCGCGCCCACGTGGCATGCCGAGCAATTGGCCTTTTGTCCGAAGAACAAATCGCGGCCTCGCCGAGCGCTGTCGTTAAGTGGATTGGCGGCGGCGTTTTCCAGCAGTTCCTGGTAACGTGCGAACACTTCCGGCGAGTCCTCCTGCAGGTCCGCCAGATCCTCATCCTCGAATTGCTCAAACGGGCGGAGTTGTTCGGCATAATCGTAAGGTGAAGGGCCGGTGACAATCGCCCGCTCGAAGGTGGCGATCGCCTTGCCGATATTCTCAATGGTTACCGCTTCATCCGGAAAGATTCTCTCGAACTGCAACTTGTAACCTGGGATCTTGGCTACGACGTCAACGCACACATCGTGCTCGTTGCCCATCTCGATCGGATTGGCGATCGGTCCGATGGCCTGCTCTTCGAGCGAGGCGGCGCGTCCGTCCCAGAACTGCGCTTCGCTGAAAATGCGATTGTAGGCCGTAGGTGAGTTGCGATTGCCGACCTGCTCGCCAATGCCGACGCCGAACTGGGTCGGCGCCGCAAAACCGTGTTCCGGGTCGTGGCAACTGGCGCAGCTAATCGTGCCGTCGACCGACATCCGCGGATCGAAATAAAGCTGGCGGCCCAATTCGATCTTGGCCCGCGTCATTGGGTTGTCCGCCGGAATCTTGATCTCGTCCGCGCCGAGCGAGAGCCCTAGGGGCAGCTCGGGATCGATCACGACATGGTTCTTGTCATCCGCCAGCCAGGCCTCGATTTGCGCGATCGTCAGTTCCCCTTCGCCGGGGATCCCCGCGGTCAATGAGGGATCGCCCAACGCCACCTTCTCCGTGGCGACGGGCGCCGCCTCGTCTGTTGCCTCGTCCGTCTCTTCGGCTGCGGGCTGTTCGCTCGTCGGCGCTTCACCTGGCGACTCTTCGCTTGCTGTGTCTTCGAGTGTGGCCGGCGACGGTGCGCCCGTTTCCTCGACCTCGACTTCCACGTCGGCCTCGGCGGTTGTTTTCGCCGCATCATCCGTCGGCTCGCCCAGCGCCGTATCCGCCGACTTGTTGCAGCCGAACAGGCCGATCGAAAGCAACAGCATCACAGACGTGAAAACGCTCGCGGAAGTACTCAGTCGCATGATAAAAGCCTCAGGGAAAATGAAGTTAAGGCGGGATGGTAGCTGCCAGCGGAGGAGTCCGAGCAGGAAGCGCAGCTCGGAACACAAACTGCCGCGTTCGTGTGCGTCGATGTAATGTATTGTTAAGCAGTCGCGGTGGGATGTCCAGCGTGTGCGGGGGGCGATTCGCGGTATCGAACCGTTGAGGCGCTCAACGATCCGTTGTTCGCCCCGCCAGCGCACGGCGGCAAGCCCCCGCCTCTTACGAGGCAGGGGGCCGCATGTGCCGTCGTGTCACGGAATCTAACGGGCAAAGTAGCTGCTCAGCCCTTCACGATTGGGGGTCATCGCCTTTTCGCCCGTGCGCCAGTTGGCCGGGCAGACTTCGCCGTTGGATTCGAAGTATTGCAAGGCGTCGACCATCCGCAAGGTTTCATCCACGCTGCGGCCCAGCGGCAGGTCGTTGATCACCTGATGGCGCACAAAGCCCTTCTTGTCGATCAGGAACAGCCCGCGGAACGCCACGCCGGCGGCCTCGAACAGCACTCCGTAGTCGCGGGAGATTGTCTTGTGGATGTCGGAGACGATCGGATAGGTTACGCCTTCGATGCCTCCTTCGCTCTTGGGTGTGTTGAGCCATGCCAAGTGCGAGTAGTGCGAGTCGATCGAGCAGCCGACCACTTCGCACCCTCGGGACTTGAATTCTTCGAGCTTTTCCTGAAATGCGTGCAGCTCGGTGGGGCAAACAAAGGTGAAATCCAACGGATAAAAGAAGAACACGACGTACTTGCCCTTGAATTGGGACATCGTGAACCCGTCGACGACGGAACTGACGTGAACGGCCTTTGCGCTGAAATCGGGCGCTTCGCGACCAACTAATACTTCCATTACGGCGATCCTTTCGAGAGTTTAAGAAAAATCGGGTTGCCTGCGGGGAAACGGCTCATTGAAACAGATTTTCTGGCCGCTGACCAGCCACGCGACACAGCAGGGCCGTGGCGAGTTGCCTTATCCTAGGCGGCCAACCAGCAGATGATAACGGCCTGCGGCCGCATAGCAGCCATGCACGCCACGCATGGTTAGCAATCGTGTGATCGCGTCAGCCCTCAACCCGCCGGTCGATTCGCCTGCGCTTATGCATGCACTCTTTCGTGACAGAATGTTGCGTAATCTTCGTCTACCGGCGACAATGGGGTTTTGGGCCGCTGCCCCCTTCCTCGCGGCCTGCCCCGATTTAACGTTTCCCGCTCGTGAAGTTAAAACCCGCACATCGCCGTCGCGACGAATCGCTGGCCTCGCTAAGCGATGCCGAGTTGTTCCTGGCCGTACAGGCTGGCGACGCCGAGGCGTTTCGCGTGCTCCTGGGCCGTCATCAGCCGGCCATGCAACGGGTGGCGATCAGCCGACTGCACCGCGCCGACTGGGCGGAGGAAGCGCTGCAAGAAACCTGGCTGGCCGCCTTCCGTTCAGCGCATACCTTCAATCCACGTTACGCAGTGCGTACCTGGTTGTGGACCATCCTGCTCAACCAGTGCCGTCGGCTTGGCGAGCGGCAGTCGACCCGCAGTGCGCGGCTGCCGGTAGAGGAGGCGGGCGAGGCCATTTGTGACGCTGTGGCGTGCAGCGATCTCACGCCGCCGGCCCATGCGATTGCCCATGAACGCCGCCGCTTGCTCGATCGCCATCTTAGTCGCCTGCCGCCAGCCGAGTCGGACGCCCTGCGGTTGCGGTTCTTCGGCGGCATGACGTTTGCGGAGATTGCCGAGACGACCGATTGCGCGCTGCTGACCGCCAAGAACCGCGTTCGCCGCGGCTTGATGCGACTGGCCGAGATGCAACAAATTCGTTCGCTGGCGGCGGCCGACGGCGTCGACCAGCGGAACGATTCGTTTTACCAGCACGTCTCACCCCTTGCGGCGGCTTCGGCGAGCCGCGGCGCCGTTTCGCCCGCAAGTTCGGGAGAAGAGTCATGATGAATTGTGATCAAGTGTTCGACATCCTCACGCGGGGACCGTTTCCCACCGGCGACATGTCGGACCTGGATGTCGAGATGCATTTGCAAACCTGCGGCGCGTGCCGTCGGCTGGCCGAAGCGCTGCGGCCGGCGGTCGAACTGTTCGACGAGTCGGTCGAGCCGCACGAAACAAGCAACCTGCCCGGCTACTGGGGCCTGCTGGCCGAGGAACTGCACGAACCGCCCCAGGTGGAGGCCGAGACGGCCGAA
>JBGTJT010000302.1:0-4985 GCA_041744995.1 Pirellulales bacterium
TAAAACAGCGGATTCCCCGGCCTTGGACTTTCCTACCTCCTCATGGGATTCATGCCATCGCGGGCCACCATAACCTGAAACAGAACCACACTTTTTACAACATCGGTTGCGGCGTTGTGTTGCCCTTTCAGGGCAGATTGAGGTGGTGCCAACTCTTGCTAGGCTCTATCTAAATCGCTCTACATAAAACACTTAAAAGCTGCACGACCTCCAAGGCGACAGGGGTCCGAAAAATGGGTCAATAACAGCTCGAAGCGCCAGCGAGTGGGCAAATCCAAACCGGCATCGCGCTGGCATTTGCGCCGCCGCGCTACAACAGGCTGCCGCAGTATTTGCAGTAGGTTGCGTCCGATTCGTGGCCTTGTCGCATGCAGTTGGGGCAGACCTGCGTGGTGATGGTGGTGACGGCCGCGCGGGCCAATTCGGCCGAAACGATGCCGGTGGGCACGATGATCAGGCTGTAGCCGAACATCATCATCACCGCGGCAACCATCTTGCCCAGCGGCGTCACCGGGGCGATGTCGCCGTAGCCGACGGTGGTCATGGTGACGATCGCCCAGTACATGCTTTCGGGGATCGAGGTAAATCCGCTTTCCGGTCCCTCGATCAAGTGCATCAATGCACCGGCAATCGTCACCGCGATCACCACGACCGCCAAAAAGACCGAAATCTTTGCCCGGCTCAACCACAACGCCCGACGCAGCGTGGTCGCCTCGCGCAGCAGATGCGCCAACTTGAAGATGCGAAAAGCCCGTAGCAGTCGTAGCGAACGGACTACCGCCAACCGCTGGGCGCCGGGCAGGACGATCATCAGGTAGGTCGGCAGGATCGCCAACAGGTCCACCACGCCAAAGAAGCTGAAGATATACCGCAACGGCCGTGGGGCGCTGATGATCCGGGCGACGTACTCCACCGTGAACAGCAGCGTGAAGAACCATTCGGCCGCCAGCAGCGCCCCACCATACCGCAGGCGAACCGCCGCCACGCTCTCGAGCATCACCGCCGCCACGCTCAACACAATGGCGATCAGCAACAGCACGTCGAACAGCTTGCCGGCCGGAGTATCGGCCTCGAAGATCGTCTCATACAGCCACAATCGCCAATGCGGCAGGGGAGGATTCGGCGGCAATTCGGGTGGCGCAGACACGAAAGTTACACTCCAGACGGCCGGAATCCCGCAGGGCAGGCGAAACCAGCGACGCGTTTCCGAGCGATTTTAGGACAACCACCGTTAACGGTCTAGCGGTTTGATCGGAACCGGTGAAATACTGTCCCCATTTCTCAGTTTACTTGGGTCGAGCATTAGACATAATGTCTATGTGCGAGTCATTAGCCTGAAACCGCTGCGGACGTTCTGGCAACGCCACCCAGAGGCTGAGGAACCGTTGCGGCTATGGTACAAGACGGCGTCCGATGCAACTTGGAACAACCTGCAGGATGTTCGTCAGACCTACCCACATGCCGATGGCGTGAAGTCTGCAAAGGGCGATACCCTGACGGTATTCAATATTGGTGGTAACAAATTCCGCCTGGTGGTCCGCATCCGATACGACTACCAGTTAATCAATGTACGGGCAGTGCTAACACACGCCGCTTATGATTACGGCAAATGGAAGGAAGAATAACCATGTCGACGTCCAGTAATTTCGTGCATAAGCTACCTGGCAGCTTCGATGGCCTCGTAGCTGTGATGTCCCCGCAGGCCATCAGGGACGACTCGCAGTACGACAACACCATCGAACTGATCGACCGTTTGATGTCCGCCGGAAAACTGACCAAGGGGCAGGAGCTTTACCTGGAGACGCTGGTTCAGCTTGTCGAGGCGTACGAGGCGAAGCACCACGCGATTGAGGTCGCCTCCATGGGTGGCGTCGACATGCTGCGACACTTGTTGGCCGAGAACGACATGAATGCTTCCGATCTAGCTCGACTGCTGGGGATCCATGCCAGCATGGGATCGAAACTGCTCAAAGGGGAGCGTTCGCTGACGGTTGAACACCTGCGGAAATTGGCCGATCGATTTCAGGTGCGGCCGGAACTGTTCATGGGGTGACAATCGACCCGCGGCGAATGCGTCGCCGCCTGATCGCCAGTTGCATCATTCAACAGGCTGCTAAAACTCCTTCAGGTCGTGGTACTCAAGCAACTTCGCCGGCCACGGCAGCACCCAGGGGTTCCAGGTGGGATAGGCGGCGCTCATTGCGCTCAGCGCCAATAGAATCCCCGCGATCACCTGCCGCCACTTGGCGCCGCTCGTCCAGTCGACCGCCGGCAGCATGGCCAGCAGCCACAGCGGCGCCAGCCAGAACACCCAGCGGAAACCGCTGGTCATGCCGCCGTAGTTGCGGTCTTCCTGCGGGCGGAGCAAATAGAAGGCGATGCACACCACCGAAATCAGCGCCACGCAGGCGGCGATCTGCCGCAGGTTGCGGTCCCCCTTGAACGCCGCCATGATCAAGCCGGCGACGGTCAGCAGCCAGATCGGCGTCAGCGAGAAGATGCCGTGATGCCCGACCGTGGCGTGCAGCGCGTAGTCGGCGGCGGAAGGTTCGCCTTGATCGATCTTGCTGCGGCGTTCCGGATAAAGCCAGTAGCTGTCGCGCTCTCGGCCGCCCCGTTCGAAGGTGTAGTTGTACCAGTTGCCGTCGGTCCAGTCTTTGCCCTCCGCACGCATCGCATACGGCGGTTTTACCGTGCCGTGCGCCAGCCAGTTGGTCCCGATGCTGGCCGCGACCACCACGGCGGCGGCCGGCAAATAAATCAACAGCGCCGGCTTGGGCGTCTTCCATAGTAAAATGGCCGACAGCAAGGCGAAGAAGGAGAGCGCCGGCAGCTCGTTGGCGAAGGCGAAGGCTCCGAACAGCCCGGCCAGCGCGAACCAGATCCAACTCCGCCGCTGCCCGTGTACTATCTGCGCCGCCGCGTAGGTGGCGATCGTCACACTCACCGCCGCATAGAGATGATTGTTGAGCACCACGGCGAACGTGGTCAAAAACGTGCCAAAAGTGGCCGCCGCGACGATGAAGATTCGCCCCCAGTCGGTCCTGCCGTACATCTCCGCCAGGTGCGCGATTAAGAAAAACATCAGCGCCAGCAACGGCACCTGCGTCACAATCAACATCGTGCGAACCACTTCGAACGGCTTGTCCTTCAGCGTCCACGGCTCGTCGAGAATCAACCCGGTGAACTTCTGCAACAGCCAATACTCGCCGGCCAGCAACGTCGGCAGCAAGGTCGGTTTACTGGAATAGAGGTGCGGCTGGCCGTCGCGACCAACATGTTTCACCATGTCGATGGTGTCCCAGTTGGGGTCGTGGGTGGTTTCGTCGATGGCGTAGGTGCCATGATCGACCAGCGCCCGGATGGTGTTCCAGCGGCTGCGGTCGTTGCCGCTGAGGAAGGGGCGTTCGAGGTTCAGCCGTTGTTCCAGTTCCGCGCGGCGCTCCACCACCGCCCGGTCAAACCGCTCTTGCGTCATCTCGCCGGCGTCGAGCCGCTGCTGCCATTGGGCCTGGCTTTTGCGCAGTTCTTCCTTGACGCGCTCCTGCTGGTACTTGATGTGATTGATGGCATTGACCGACAAAATGCGGCCGGTTGTCGAACCGACCGCCAGCGCGATCAGCAACCAATAGGCGCACCAGCGAAACTGCGAACGATCGTCCCTGACTGTGGCTGCATCCGACATGCACATCCTCACCGAAGCGTGTTAGGGGAAGAATCGGTTCTAGCCGGAGCGTCGCGGCCCGGCAGACTCGGTTCTTGGATTGCGGGTTGATCCAAGGCGCTCCCCGGTTCACCGGCCGCCGCCGATTCTTCGGCCGGCAGATGGTTGGTCCGTTCAGCGACGGAAAACGGGTCGCTCCCATGCCCAGTGTGGAAGGTGATCAACTCGGCCAAAAAACCGATCGAGATCAACTGCCCGCCGAGCAGCAACGCGCCCAGAGCGTAATACAGCATGGCCGTTTGATGCAAGTGGATGGCGTCGACAAACGGCAGCATCCGCGTTACCACCCACATGCAGGCCAGGAACACCATCCCGGTCAGTCCGATGGCGAAACTGACCAGCCCCACCGTTCCCAGTGCGTGCTGCGGACGGTGGCCGTAGCCGGTAAGGAACCAAACGGTGAACAGGTCGAGAAAGCCCTTCACGATCCGCGATACCCCGTACTTCGACCGCCCGAACTTCCGGGGCCGATGCGCCACGATGATCTCGCCGACCTTGAACCCCCGCGCGGCGGCCAGCACCGGCACAAAGCGATGCAGTTCGCCGTACAGTCGCACTTCTTTGAGCACCTCGCGGCGGTAGCACTTCATTCCGCAGTTGTGATCGTGCAGCTCAACGCCGGTCATCCGACCGACCAGCCAGTTGAACACCCGGGAGGGATACACCTTGTGCCAGGGATCGTGCCGCACCTGCTTCCAGCCGCTGACAACGTCGAATCCTTCGCCAAGCCGGGCGAGGAAATGGGGAATCTCGGCCGGATCGTCTTGCAGGTCGCCGTCCATGGTCATCACGATGGATGATTGGATTGTGGCAAAGCCGGCGCTCAGCGCCGCCGCCTTGCCGAAGTTCCGCCGGAAACGGATGCCCCGCACCCGCGGGTCACGCAAAGCCAGGTTGTCGATTACCTGCCAGGTATCGTCCGTCGAGCCGTCGTCGATGAACACGATCTCCAGATCGTAGTCGTGCGCCGCGGCGACCGCCTCCAACTGCGCATGCAGCTCGACAAGGCTCTCTTCCTCGTTGAACACCGGAATGACGACGGAAAGCTGCACGGCGGAACTCGGGGATGAGGCTTGAGGCGTGAGGCTGGAGGTTTGAGGTTTGAGGGCTGGCCGGATTCCTGACCCCTGACCCCTGACCCCTGACCCCTGAGAGGCTGTGAACTAATTCATGAGTAGCAAGTTTGGTTGCACTTCGTGTTGGGCGTGCTTCGAGGCGATTTTTTTAGCGCGTTCGGCCGCCTGAGCGGGTCGTTAGCTTG
>JBGTJT010000303.1:0-4517 GCA_041744995.1 Pirellulales bacterium
CACTCGCCCGGTCGCTGCGCCGCCGAGCGGGTCGCCCCCCGGTTTGTCCTTGGCCGTGGGGTGATCGGTCGCGCCGGCAATGCCGACGTAATTGGCGCTCATCACGCTCTCCTCCGAAAGCGCCTTGACCATCGGCGGCAGCGGACTGGAGGGACAGCGCATCACGTCGAACTGAACGTCTCGCAGCAACTCGGCGTTGTGCGGGCTGGCGTCGAAGCCGATCCAGCCGGTGTGGGGCGCTTCGAAATCGAACTGGTCGTAGAGATTCTTTTGCTCCAGGTAGGGCAGGATCTGCGTCCACCAGGAGTGCCCATAGCCGCCGGCCTTGCTGTAGACGCCGCCGGCGGGCAAGGTTCCCCGCGAGTTCTCGAAATTGTGCAGCGCCAAGGCAATCTGTTTGAGGTTGTTGGAGCACTGCATCCGCCGCGCCGCCTCCCGCGCCGCCTGCACCGCCGGCAACAGCAGCCCAATCAGAATGCCGATGATGGCAATCACCACCAATAGCTCCACGAGGGTGAAACCCGAACGTTTCTTCATGACCCGTAACTCGCATCGAATAAAGTACATTCCGCTCCTACGCACAATGAGCACTGCGACGCTTGCGTCGGATGTGGAAAGTCGCCAATCCTAGAGCGCCGATACCGAGCATGGCCCAGGTCGATGGCTCCGGAATTAATTGATGGACCATCAATGCGTTGATCTGGCCGCCGCCGGACGAGAGATCATTGCGGATGATTTCCACTTCGAACTCCTGGTACGTGTTGTCCGCCGTGAAGATACCGGTCAACAACAGGCCGTCTCCCCAGGAGACTCCAAAGGTGCCAGTGGCGAAGCTGCCATAGTTGACGCCGTCCACGACAATCTCGCTGCCCCCCAGGGTTCCGACGTCGCGGCCGTCGTAGATCAAGTATTGGACGCGATACTGTTCGCCGGGGACGAAGGTCACGTCGCCAATGAGTCTGCCCGTTTCCCCTGGCGGAACGAAACCGGAACCCATGATTAACGATTTTGGTCCCGTAGCGACGTTGTATGCACCGCCAGCAGAGACCATGGTAGCCAAAGTGCTATGGTAGGCATCTGGCGCATTGGACCAGCCAAGTGGGGCATCGCCATCGGCCAAGAAATCGATATCCGATCCATCCATACCGCCAGACACCAGCGTGGTTCCACTGGCCCCACCGGCGCCGTAATTGCGGGCGGCAATGAGGATGCCATCCACGGCGAATTGATTCGTCCCCGTGTAACTCTTGAATCCGTCTCCCCCATTCACGAACGGCGTCGCCGTCCAACTGATGGTGGCGGCTGGCGCCGCCAAGGCAGCCGACAATAGTATCGCCAGAGTCAGTATGGCAGTAACATGGATCTTTCCACAACAATTCAACAAGTAATTTGCCTTCATAAAAATTCTCCCCCAAAGACCTCGTGATATTCACGAATCGTACAAATAACAAATAGTCAATTGAACAGCTTCAGTTGATCGAAGCTGTCTTTCTTCAATCATGGTTTGCCCGCGGCAAACATCTTGCGTATCTCATCATCACTCATCGCCCGCCCCAGAACCACTAGTTCATCCATCCGACCGCCCAGCGGCCGTTCTCCCGCGCTCCAATTGCCAACTTGCGCCGGCCCCAGGCGAATGGGCGCCGCTTCGGCAACTTGAACTTCGTTATCCAGTTCGCCGTTGACGTAAAAGCGGGTCGTGCCGTGTTCCGAGTCGTACACCACCGCCAAGTGCAACCAGCGGCCTTGGTGCGGTTGCAGCGAAATTTGGGAATCCGGATGTGTTTGATCGACGACGGCGAACCGCATCGAATGCTTATCATTAATCATCCAATGCATGCTGCCCAGACTTTCATCGCCCCATCCATTCGTATGCATCAGCGACTGCAAGGATTCGCTAAAATGGTCCATCCGCACCCACGCCGCCAGCGTAAGCTGGGGCCAGGCGCGTCCCTCGCCGACGCTTACGTCGATGTAGTCGCCCGCCGTGAAAAATTCGGCGGCGACCGAATCGTGCCAGCGGCCCCTGGCTTTGCGAAAACTCCCCGTGGACGGGTCGGCGGACTCGAAATCGAATAAGGCGATCAGCGCCGGATCGGCGCGTAGCTCCGCCAGGGCCTCGCGACTGCCGGCGGACGACTTGGCCACTGGCCGCTGAATGGTCGTTCGCTTCTTCCAAGCGGCAGCCACGTCGGCGTCGCCGTTCTCCTGAACCATCACCTGCTGGCCGTTGGAGGCGACGCGGGCGGATTGACCGCCGACGAGTTGCACGCGCGCCGCGCCGCTCCCTGCTTCCGGCAGTGGGATGCAGTCTACCTTGCCGTCGAATACCATCACGTCCACATCGCCGCCCGAATGCACCTGGACGCCGAATTCCGTGCCGAGATCGACGATCCGCGCAAACGGCGAAGCAATTGCAAATCCAGAGGCCGCCGGCGGAACCGTGGCCCGCAAGCTGCCGGAATCCAGCCGGCCGGCCGAGGAGGACTCGATGGAAAACTCGCACGGCCCTTCCAACACCACAACCGCGCCATCGGCAAAAGTGACCTCGGCCAGTCCGCTATTGAGCACCAGCCGCTCGCCGGAAAACAGCTCCAGATTCTTAGAATTGCCTTCACTGTCCACGTCCCACATTGCTTGCTGGGTCGTCGTGATCTCAGCCACCACTACCGGCCGACCACCGGCCGCCACCTGCTCGCGCTCCGGTATGGTCCACAGTTCCAGCGACAGCAAGATCGTGGTGATGACCAGGCTTGAGACCAGCATCGCCAGCGACAGCGGCTGCGAAATGCCGTCGACCACCCAGTACCACGCCCGCGCAAGCCGGCCGTCGGCAGGTTCGATCTCCGGAGCGTCGTCGCCGAGCAGCTCTCGCAATTGTTGCACCGACCGCGAGCGGCGGAGTTCGCGATCGAGCATGGCCTGGCAGAGCATGAACCGTAGGTACTCTTGCTGGGCGGCTTCGTCGGCGGCGATCCGCTCGACCAGGGCCGTAGTCTGCTGCTCGTCGAGATCCCCCTCGACAAGCTGCGCCAGGATGTATGCGAGGTCGTCGGCGGCGGGCGAGAAGGCGTTCATTCCTGTTCCTCCGCGGCCAGCTTTTGCTTGACACAATCGGCCAAGGCCGTGCGGATGCGATACAGGGTTTGCGCGATCGAGCCGGCCGGGCGATTGAGTTGCTGGGCGATCTCCTTGACCGTCATGCCCGGCTCGTAGCGCAGTTCCATCAGTTTGCGTTGCGGATCGGTCAATCCGGCCAGGCACTCGCGGAGCGCTCGGCGGGTGTCGTCGGCCTGGGAGCAGACCTGTTGCGACTGGGCGGCCATCCGCTGGATAAGCTGATCGTTGAACCGCAGCCGGTCGCGGCCCAGCTTCTGCCGCCAGGCGAGCACCTCGAAATAGGCCACGCTGCACGCCCAGGCGCCAAAATCGCTGCCGGGCTGAAAGTCGTCCGCCTTGCGCCACAGCACGACGTTGCTCTGTTGAACGACGTCGTCGGCCGAGTTCGCATCCCCCAATAATGAGTAGACATAGGCATACAGGCGGTCTTGTACCCCTATCAACTGCTGCACAAACTGTTCGCCCGGTCCGCTTTCCACACCCGTCTCACTTTTGGGAGGAAGTGTTGAGGGAATTTCCCTATCACCACTAAACAACGCCAGCGGCCGATTCATCAACAACCGGCGGCAAAAAAATTTGGTTGTCCCGCCGCCAAGGCCTCGTCCGCCTCGTCCCTCCCCTCTGGAAAGGCTTACTGCTAGAATACTTCCGTCACATACTCCAACTCGAGTGAGACGCATGAAACTGTGGGGAAGGAAAAAGCGGCTGGTGGACTACGCTAGCTGCGCTGGTTGAGCCGGCAAGCTCCCTCAACAGGGAATCGCACAGGTTGTGCGAAACTTGCCTAAGTTCGATGATCCGAACCTGCTCGTCGGAGCCGAAGGCTTCAGCGACGCGGGCGTATACCTGCTGCGCCCCGACCTGTGCATTGTGCAGTCGCTCGATTTCTTTCCGCCACTGGTCGATGATCCCTACCTGTACGGCCAGATTGCCGCGGCGAACAGCATCAGCGATGTCGTCACAATGGGGGCCCAGCCGGTCACCGCGCTGAACATCAACGCTTTTCCCGACGACAAGCTGGAACTGGAACTGCTCGGCGAGATTCTTCGCGGCGGGGCCGAACGCGTACTCGCCGCCGGCGCCGTGATCGTCGGCGGACACACCGTGCGCGATGTCGAAATCAAGTACGGACTCTCGGTCACCGGCACCGTCCATCCCGACCAGTTGTTCACCAACGATCGGGCGATACCTGGCGACGTCTTGTTGTTAACCAAGCCGCTCGGCACCGGTTTTGTCACCACGGCCTTCAAGGCGGGCAAGTGCGACGTCGCCGTCTTGAAGGCGGCCACCGACAGCATGATTCAACTCAACTCGCTCGGCCGCGACGCGGCGCGGCGGCATGGGGGCCACGCCACCACCGACATCACCGGCTTTGGCCTCGGCGGCCACGCCCGGGA
>JBGTJT010000304.1:0-5205 GCA_041744995.1 Pirellulales bacterium
TCGAGAACAGCGTGATCGGCTTGCGGTGCCTGATCGGCCGCGACACGGTGATCCGCAATTCAGTCGTGATGGGGGCCGACTTTTACGAGACCGACGAGGAACTGGCGGCCTGCGGAGACTCTTCCACCCCGGTGCTGGGCATCGGTTCCAACTGCCACATCGAAGGGGCGATCGTCGACAAGAACTGCCGCGTGGGTAACAACGTGATCCTCAAGAACGACAGCAGCCGCGACGACGCCGATATCAACGACATGGTCTGGATTCGCGACAAGATCGTCGTCCTGCAAAAAGACGCCGTCCTGCCCGACAACTGGCGACTGGAATAGGCAGCGCTACTCGTTCGCCTCGTCGCTGAGGATGACTTCTTCGCCGACGATCATCTTGTCGCCGAAGATCACTTCTCCACCCATCGGCATCGCCCGGCCGCCGAAGGCGCTGCCGGCTCGTCCGTAGGTACCGTCGTTGACGTAGCCCGGCTCATGCACGGGGCCAGCGTAATCGAAGCAGTTGGAGCACATTCGGCAACCGGTTGCGGCGAGTGCGGTGACGAGCAGGGTCAGAAGTAGCGACTTGCGCATGATGAGCATTCCTTGACCGGGGGCAGCCGCCGCCCACGGTGGTTGCGGCGGTGCGGGCGATGGTTTCGCGTTAAACTGTGCCAGTTGTATCGGTTATTCCGACCTCAACCGGCCAGTCGTTTCGCGAATTCGGTCGGAAAAAGCACCAGCAGTTCGTCAAACCGCTCGATGGCGACCATCGTTTCGTCGGCGCCGCTGCAATGGTGGGCGATCGGCGTCATCCCTTGAATGCGGGCGCCTTCCAAATGAACGGGATGGTAGCTGACCAAGGCGATCTCCGCCGACGGGAGTCCAAGCAACTCGGCTGCCGCTTGATAGCATTCCGCCCGCGGCTTGCTCATGCCCAGATCCCGCGACGAGACAACCCCGGAAAACAATCCTTCCAGGCCCATCCGATTCAGCTTGGCGGCGATCTCGGCGGCTGTGAACGCGCTGTCGGTCGAGACGGCCACCTTGACGCCGTTTCGTTTCAGTGCGGCCAGCCCCCTGGCTACGCCAGGCAGCAAGCGATGTTCGGCCTCGAATTGCAGGCGCTGCGCCTTGGTGGCTGCGATCAATTCATCGATCTGTCGCGAGACAAACCCGCTTGCCGTGAGAAATTCGCGCAGCACGGTGGCGAAGCTCTTCTCTCCACGATGCACCTGGGGAACGTAATCGTTTTGCCAGACGGAAAAGAACACGTGGTAATGCGTGTGCAGCCCCATCTTGCTGAGCACCTTCAACAGCCAACGGCGCCACAGCGTGTCGTCGTAAAAGATATTCGCCGGTTCAAACAAGATGCCTCGAATGTGCGCCAAGCTCGCTCCGCTAGCTGGATCGACGCGAAGCTGTCCGCCGGTTACCGGCAGCGGAAAGACGCCGCGGCCGACCAGCGGGCAAACCTGCTTGGTGGGGGTCCAGGGGTCGCCAGATAACGCGTCACTCGGTGGGACGTCCATGGGAACGATTCCTGTTCGCTGGGGAACTCCCATCCTGGGAGCTTCGGAATCCGCCTGGTAGCGAACTCCATTTACTCTATCTTGCCGCTTCGTTCATGCTAGCCATCCGCCGGCGCATGTCCGGCTGATGTTCGAGAAAATCGGCGATGTTCTGCCAATCGAGTTGATCCGGGCCGATCGCCTCGAACAATTCCTGCGTCAGTTCCCAGTCGGCCACGTCGGAAAGGCAAAACCGGAAATCGTCGCGATCAATTCCCTCGGGCAACGCCACCAACCGCATGGGGAACTCCTCGGGATGATTGCGCAGGAAAGCGGTCACGTCGCTGCGTTCGTCCGGGGAGTTTGCCAGTTGGTCGGCGCGCCGCAACGCCTTCACCGCGAACAGTTCCGCGTAGACGCCCAGCGGCGAGTCGATCACCGGACGGCCGCTCCGGGAGCAATAGGTAATGTAGTCCCAACCGCTGTTTTCCTTGGCGGTGGTAATCAAACGGTCGATCAGGGCCGGGTCGATGAACGGATTGTCGGCGCAAACGCGCACGACTGTTTTGGCTCGGTATTGGTCCAGCGCGGCAAGGTACCGTTTGATCGCGTCCTGATGCGAACTCACGAAGATCGGCACGTCCGACGGCACTAAGGCCGCCACGTCGCGCTCGTCCGCTGTGTCTCCGGTGATGACGATGGCGCCGTCGAGCTGTTGACATTCGGTGACCTGTCGGATCACCCATTCCAAGACCGATTTGCCGCCAAGCGAGCGCCGGTAAATGGAATCGCCGGAAGAAGTGGGGCGGATTTGGACCACGCCAAGGGTCTGCATCATGTTACCTGCGCTCCGTCGATGGTATTGGCGGGAGGACCGCCGGGCGGGAGGGAGAGCGGAATTCCTCCGCTCGTCGACTGTTCAGTCTACCAGCGAAAAAACAACCGGGTCAAGAGAACTCGCCGGTTTCTTTCGTGGCGTGGCCGACGCTGCTAGCGTCGACCGGGGACGCTGGCAGCGTCCCCCACGTTGCCGAAGCTGCCAGCTTCGGCAAACTGTTGCTCGAATCTCCGAGTCGAGAAGCAGCGGAGAGAACCGTACCAGCGGCAAACGTCCGAATCACCTTCGGCTGCTCCAACGGCATTGCAGGCCGATACGCTCACCCCACCGCCTCTCGATTCGGAGAATCGATCAACAGTACTGCCTGAGGATTACCCGTGTTTTTCAGGCGAGCGCAGGGCATATCAATCGGTGTTCTGGTATATAATAAAAGATGAGCGTCGGACTGACGGTATCGGAACGATTTCCAGCGCGATTTGCATGAAGCAAGTAAGAATCCATGACTTGCGGCCGCTGACCTCGCCCGCACATGCTGCTTTACGAGGTGGTTTGCGATCGCTCACCGACGAGGAGTTACTCCGTGCCGTCAGGCGTCCGAGGAATCGAGACTATCTGACCCTCAATACACGGACCGGTTATCTCCATGATGGTAACGGCCGTGCTCACGAACTTCAGCGCCGCGCTGCGGACTCCAACAGCAAAATCAATTCGGATATGACGATGCCTGTATTGGACTACACTCCGGACTTATCCATGTTCCCAGATTTGGAATAGCCATGCACCAAAATCGCAATTCCGCCGCAGAAACCGTCCACCGGCACTTGTTTCGCGCCTTGCTGGAGATGCGGTCGCAAGGACATGAGGAAAACAACAAGCTCGTTTTCCATCTGGCCGACCTGTTCCACAACGTGGTGCTTGAAATGGAGAACGCCGCGGAAGGCAAGTGCTCGTATGAAGACGTATTGAAATTGCTTAAAGAGCGAGCCAAGGAAAAGGGCCTGGACGAGTGGCTTAGCCGCGACGTTGCCGACGTGTCACAGTAGGTGCAAACTGCTGCTCGAATCTCCGAGTCGAGAAGCAGCGGAGAGAACTGTGCCGACGGCAAACGTCCGAATCACCTTCGGCTGCTCCAACGGTATTGCAGGCCGATACGCTCACCCCACCGCCTCTCGATTCGGAGAATCGAGCAACAGTGCGTCCCGCCGCCCCACGCGCACCACGTCCTCATCCGCCCCGACTTCCAGCGGCGAGTAGCTGGGGTGTTTCGACGGCTTGTACGGATCATTATGCCGGGTGTTGTAGCAGCAGATTAGCGACCAGCGGGGATGTTCGCTGCGGTTCTGGTCGGAGCGGTGCAGCAGGTTGCCGTGGAAGAACAGCGCCGTGCCGGGGGCGGCTTCGACGTGAACCAGTTCCATTCGTGCTAGCGCGGCGTGTACCCGTTCCAGGTCGGCGCCGGTTTGGCCCCCTGCGGCCTTATCGTGATCGACGCGGCCGATTCGGTGCGAGCCTTTGATGACCTGCAGGCAGCCATTCTCCCGGGTGGCGCGGTCGATCGCGATCGTGACGCTGGCCATGTCCGGAAACAGGCAGCCGTCCTTGTACCAGTAGCCGTAATCCTGGTGCCAATCCCAGGCCCCGCCGGTGCGCGGCTCCTTGAGCATCATCTTGTGATGCCAGTGATAGACCTCATCGCCCAGCAACCGCTCCATGGTGCGGACCAACCGCGGCGAGCGAACAATCGCGCCATAGATGTCGTCCCGCAGATCATTCCGCACGGCCAGTTTCGTGACGCCCCCCTCGGAGTCCCGCCGGGCGGTCGCGTCGCGGGAGAGTGCCTGATCGGCCTTGCCAATCCGCAACAGCAGGTCCATCTCTTCGGCGTCGAACAACTGTTCGACCAGCAGATAGCCGTCGCGGTGAAAGGCGGCTAGTTGTTCGTCTGTTAATTGAAAGGGAACCATGCGTGACTCACTTTAGGAAAAATGACGAATGACGAAATCAGAATGTCGAAAGAATGACGAATGTCGAATGACGAAACTCGGACTTTCGTCATTCTGGTTTCTTTCGTCATTCGGGCTTCGACATTCGACATTGCAGTTATCGTATTCCGTTCCAACTTGGAGTAGAATGAACAGCATGGTCGAAAAGATGCACAAAGCTGCTGTTCGTTTTGAGGCCCTGACGCCGGGCGGCCGCACGCCGCCGCCGGGGGAGATACTGTCGGGGCATTACTTTTGCCGCTTCGGCTATCGCGTGCAGCGGACGGCTGGCGCTGGCAGTTGGCTGTTGATCTACACCACCGCAGGCCACGGATTGTTTCGCCAGCCGCGACAGGAATGGGAGGCCGCAGCCGGCGATTGCATCCTGCTGTCGCCCGATGCCTATTCCGACTACGGCGTGCCCGGCGACGGGCGTGCGCGCGTCGCCAGGCAAACGGTGGTCCGCTTGTATCAGGGCGATCGGCCGCGGGGTAGATCGACGGGCGGCTGGCGATTTCACTACGTTCACTTTCAACCGGCCGCCGACTGGCTGCCGTGGCTCAACTGGCAGACCGATGGCGGCAGAATGCCCGAGTCGGGTTTGCAGCAGACTTCACTGAAGGAAGCATCCGTGCGGGATCGCGTCGCCGCGGCCTTCCTGCGCATGCACGACGACCTGCATCAGCCGCGGCCTTGGGGTGAGTGGCTGGCCGGCTCCGCCTTGCGGGAGATTCTCGTGGCAATCGCTCAGCGGATTGATGGCCAGCGGGCCGCTGTTGGGCAACCAGACGGTGCCGCAGCAGGTCAAGGTGGGTTTTTGTCTCGCCCTCACCCTCATCCTCTTTCCCCTCCACGCGGACGCGGCCAAGTTTCAACCTCCCCGCGACCTC
>JBGTJT010000305.1:0-3802 GCA_041744995.1 Pirellulales bacterium
ATCACCGTGGCCGACACCCCCGTGGCCGGGGCTTCCAGCCCCGGCGACAACGTGGCGGACGCTGCCAGCGTCCGCGGTGAAGGTGATGACACTGCCAACACGTCCGACGCTAGCAGCGTCGGCCACGAAACCGCCAAACACCCAGTCCCCAGCGCCGCCGCCCAACAAACAGCCATCACCACAGTCCGCGAAAAATTCGCCGACCTCTACGCCATCGCGGGCAATCCAGCCGGGGCCGGGCAATTGGCCGTCACGCTACTGGCCCGCGCCGGCGACGAGTCCGATTCGGCCCTGCAATACATGATGTTGTTCGACGCCCAGAAGATGGCCATCAGCGCCGGCCGCATCGAGACGTTCCTGGCCGCGGTCGAGGCGATGCACCAGGCTTACCGAATCGATAAGGTCCGCTACCAGGGCGCGGGCGTGTTCCGCATCGCCAAGGGCTTGCAGACCGACGACGACCGAAAAAAATTCTACGAGCTGACCCAACCGATGGTCGACGAGTTCGTCGCGCTCGATCGCTACACCGAGGCGGAGGCGATGATCGACCTGTTGGGCGACCTTGCCGCCAAGCTGCGCGATACGGAGGCCCGTCGCGAGATGGGCCGCCGCCGCCTGGAGGTAAAGAAGTCGGCCGAGGCGTTTGCGAAGTACGAAGCGGCACTGGCCAAGTTGAAGCAGGATCCCGACAACCCGGCGGCCAACCTGGCGGCCGGCGGCTACCTGGCGTGGGAGCGGGGCGACTGGGAGGCGGGTCTGCCTTATTTGAAGAAGTCGGAGGAAGAGACGATCCGCACGGCGGCCACGCTCGACAGCCTCTCGCCGGGTACGGCGCCGGAGCAGGCGAACCTGGGCGACCTGTGGTGGAAACTGGCCGACGACCGCCGCCTGGCCGGCGACTACGAACTGCCGCTCAAGCGCCGCGGTGCGGTCTGGTACGAAAAAGCACTGCCGGGCCTGGAAGGCGCGGTGAAGGAGATGGCGGAGAAGCGATTGCGGGAACTAAACGGCAAAGATGAACAGGTCGCATCCACGCCGGAAGCCAAAGAGTATCGCGCCATCCTCGACAATCGGGACAAGCAATTCTCGACCACCGGGGCATGGAAGGAGTTCGAGGGAGGGTATCGCGGCAATATCCAGTTCACGTATGCCGGAGGCGAAGAAGCGGTCGCTTCGTGGCGGTTTACAAACGTCCCCTCGGGAGAGTACCGAGTCTTCGTGACGTGGGTCGAGCACGCCAGAAATCGATCGACGGCGGTTCCGTTTACGGTTGAGAATGGCAGGAAGGTTATCGGCCGAGAGCAATTTAACCAACTTAGGCCGCCGCGAGCTGACATTGTGGTCGAAGGTCGTCCCTTTCAAACTTTGGGCGACGTCGTTCGCGTGACCGACCAGACGGTTACCGTGGCCGTCAGCAATGCGGCTGCGCCCGGAGCGGTTGTCGCCGACGCCGTGGCAATCGTCCGCGTCAAGTAGATTTCCAATTCGAGTTCTGACCGAGTACTGTAGCAGTTTATGAAAGCTTTCTCACGTTTCGCGCAATCCTATCTCAAGAAGCAGGGATTCAAATGCATACCTCCTGAACTTTATTCGCAGGATGGTTACACACTCTATGAGTATCGCAAGCCGGATGGGTCGTTCGACCTGGACGCGTATCGACGGATACAAATCGAAGGTAACAAGCGAAAGATAAACCAGATTTGGGCGGTCGAAGAAAACATTGCATTTCTCGCCAACTACATTCTCGACTACATGCCTTCGCCGCGGTTTGGCATCTGCCACGGCACACGGCAGGGGCTGGAGCAACAGTGGTTTCGCAAGTACCTCAATGGTTGCGAGGTGATCGGAACGGAGATTTCAGATAATGCGAGCGAGTTTCCCCATACGATCGAATGGGATTTCCATGAAGTAAAAGAAGAGTGGTTAAATGCGGCGGATTTTATCTATAGCAACGCCTTCGACCATACCTACGATCCCGAAAAGTGCCTCAATGCCTGGATGAGTTGCGTCCGGCCCGGTGGCATCTGTGTTTTGGAGCATACGCGGTTTCATGGTGCAGCCGTGGCGAACCAGTTGGATCCGTTCGGGGCCGAATTGACGCAGATGCCTTATTTGATTGCACTTTGGGGGCGCGGACGGTTTTGTTTGCGGGAGTTCGTGGCGGCGCCGGCTTCCAAGCAAGACAGTAGCGTCTGGTTTCTGGTAATTCATAAATTTTGAGCCTGCCGGACGCATTGATTGCACTTGCAGGGGCAAAACGGCTATCTTGAATAGAGTGGCTACCAACGCGGGGGCGTCGGGTTTAATGCGGAAAAGTAAGTAACATGAACAGCTCTCAACCTACAGCAACCAAAGCGACATTGCCTCGAAGCGGCGTCACGCTCATCGAACTGTTGATAGCCACGGCGCTCACGCTGCTGGTGATGGGGGCGGTGGCGACCTTATTCGGACAAGTGGGAGACGCCGTCAGCGGCTCGCGCCAGACGCTGCAAATGTCCGAGCAACTGCGCAATGCCAAGGAACTGTTCATCCGCGATCTCCGCGGTGCGACGGTCCGCGGCGTCCCGCCGTTGTCCCCCGCAAGTGAGCTTGGCTATTTGGAAATCGGGCAAGGAACGCAGCGCGATCGCGACTATGCCACGACCGGTTCCCCGCGCGGGGCACAGGAAGACTGGCTGGCGTTGACCACCACCGCCGACGCCCCCTTTGAGGGAAACTACGGCAAAGGCGCGGTCGTCGGGCCGGCCGAACCTCCCCCTGATCCGGAACCAGTAGATTGCACGGGCATCCAAAGCCCGGTGATTATCGACAATACGGGGGCGGGCTTCTCGTCGTCGGGAACGTGGACGAACTTTACCACCGGTGGTTATGGCGGGAGTCTCGTATACGCCGCGGCAGGCTCCAGTTCCACCGCAACATGGCAGTTCAACAACCTTGCCCCAGGCAGTTATCAGGTCCTTGTAACCTGGGTACAGCATACGAATCGTCCGACAAATGCCTCCTATTCGATTCAAGGAGACACGTCGGAAACGGCTTCAGGAATCAATCAACGGAATGCGCCTCTCGCTCACGCTTCAGCCGGAGGGTTCAATTTCCAGCGTATCGGCAATCCGCTGGATGTTTCCGGCACGTTGACCGTTTCCACCAGCGCGGCCACCGCCAACGGCTTTCTGATCGCCGACGCGATTCGCGTGGAATGCGTCGGGCCGCTGGCTGTGCAGCCCCCGCCCCCACCGCCGCCGGCGCCTGTGGTCGCCGCGTCGGGCGTGATGTCCAACACCGCCGAGGTTATGTGGTACGTGAAGACCAACCCGGCCACCGGTCGCGGCGCGCTGTATCGCCGCCAACTCCTGGTGGTGCCCGGCATTGATCTTGCCGGCCTCCCCGCCGCGCAGTTTTTTCAGCAGAACGACGTCTCCGCACGGGCCACCGCCAACGGCATGGTGCCTAATTCGCTGGGCGACCTCACGCCAAGGGAAAACCGGCACGGCAGGGCCGGTGCATTTCCGTTCGCCTTCTCGCCCGCCAATGTGGCCGCCACGCTCGGGGCGCGAGAGCAAGAGATGATCGTGCTGGACAATGTGCTCTCTTTCGATGTCCGGCTGTGGGATCCTGGCGCGCCGGTGCTCGGCTCAGGCGCCGCCGGTCCGGTCGCGCCCGCGCCCGATCCGGAACCAGTAGATTGCACGGGCATCCAAAGCCCGGTGATTATCGACAATACGGGGGCGGGCTTCTCGTCGTCGGGAACGTGGACGAACTTTACCACCGGTGGTTATGGCGGGAGTCTCGTATACGCCGCGGC
>JBGTJT010000306.1:0-6240 GCA_041744995.1 Pirellulales bacterium
GAGCTTTAGGGAGGCAGGCGGGAGGTTTGAGGCGTGAGCCCTCAAACCTCAACCCTCAAACCTCAAACCTCAAACCTTGAGGGTTGGAAGGCGGCCTGTCGGCCGGCGCGCGATTAATACCAGCACGACGCGCGAGTCTAATACCAGCACGACGCGCGAGCGAGTGCATTTGCGGAGGAGTACGCCCTCTTCCCCCAATCCGTGTCGGCAGCGGAACACGTCCTCCCCCGTCGATGCTTGCGCTGCGTGCTGGTATTTTTCGATGCTTGCGCTGCGTGCCGCAGCGCAACCGCTAGCATTCATCCTGATGTTTACGCCATCGGCAATCTCGGGCATAATCCTCTGCATGACCATTCGTCGCGGGCGTTCGCGCGGCGGGTGCTTTCACTAGCCGCGAACAGGAGTTCCATGATGAGGTTTGCCCTGCTGTTGCTGTTATCGGTCCTGGCATTATCGGCGGGCGCGGCGCGCCTGTCGGCGGTGCAACCGACCAACGAACCGCTCGACGCGATCGAGAAGAACCTGGGCGAGCAGAAGGCCCTGATGGTCGACGTGCGCGAGGATGCCGAAACAAACCAAGGCTATATCGCCGGCGCGGTGCTGGTGCCGCTGAGCCATTTGCGAGAAGGCCGCGAAGCGCCGCAGTTTGGCGTCGTGCTGGCTCAGATCTTGGCCAAGGACAAGGTGCTTTACTGCTACTGCGCCAGCGGGCAGCGATCGCTCGACGCCGCGGCGCTGTTCGCCGAACTGGGCTACGACGCCCGCTCGATGAAGCACAGCTTCAAGGAACTGGTCGACGAAGGCTTTGTCGTCGCCAAGCCCAAAGCGGAGTAGGCCCTGTGGCGACGCAAGCTGTCAGCGATCAGCCGTCAGCAACCAGAAACCGCGTTTTTCCTTGCTGAAAGCTGATCGCTGATCGCTGACAGCTAACGCTGCGCCATCAATCAGCTCTGTCCTTCGTCGAAAATGGAAATGGAAACGACTAACTTTCCGCGGCGATTGCTTGATTTTCTCGACCTACAATACAATTATAGGCGTGATGCTCCCCGGCAGGCGGAGGCGCGTTCCTTGTTAGGTCGACATGTATCATCCCCCCAGGGTCTTCAGCGATGCGAACTTTCTTGGTGACCGGCGGCGCCGGTTTTATTGGCTCTCATATTGCCGCCGCCCTGGTCGAACGGGGTGATCGCGTCCGTGTGCTCGACAATCTATGCACCGGGCATCTGAGCAACTTGAACCATATCGCCGACTCGATCGAGTTCCTCGAAGGAGACGTCGCCGATCCCGCGGTGGTCGCCGGGGCGGTCGACGGGGTCGACGTCGTGTTTCACCAGGCCGCCTTGGCCAGCGTGCCGCGAAGCGTCGAGAAGCCGCTCGATACCAATCACGCTTGCGTGACCGGCACGCTCAACATGCTCGATCAGGCCCGCCGCGCCGGCGTGCGGCGGTTGGTCTATGCGGCCAGCAGCAGCGCCTATGGCGATCAGTTGGCCAGCAGCAAGCGAGAGACCGATCTGCCGATGCCGATTTCGCCTTACGGCGTCGCCAAGCTGGCCGGCGAATATTACTGCCAGGCGTTCACGGCAACCTACGGTTTTGAGACGGTTGCCATCCGTTACTTCAACGTGTTCGGTCCGCGGCAGGATCCCGACAGCCCTTACTCGGCGGTCATCCCGCTGTTCATCACGGCGCTGCTGTCGGGCAAGTCGCCCACCATCTACGGCGACGGCGGCCAATCTCGCGATTTCACCTACATCGACAACGTCGTCCATGGCAACCTGCTGGCCGCCGACGCCGACGCCGCCCAGGCGGCCGGCCGCGTGTTCAACGTCGCCAACGGTCGCCAGGTGACGCTGCTGGAGATGCTCTCCAAACTACAAGCACTACTCGGCACCGAGATTGAGCCGCAGTTCGCCGATCCGCGGCCGGGCGATATTCGTGAAAGCCTGGCCGATATCAGCCTTGCCCGTAAGCTATTGGGGTACGAGCCGCAAGTCGACTTCGACACCGGCCTGGAACGCTCGATCGAATACTACCGCGAAATGGTCGGCGCACAGGTCAGCAGTTGACGCTTCCGCCGCTGGGGATATGCAGCCTGACAGGTTGCGCCGCAGCCTGATCTTGCCGCTGATAGGGATCGCCTGCCTCTTCGCGAACGGCGACCACGGCGATCTTGAGCTGGTCGGCCAGCCGGCAAAACTCCTCGCGGTCGTCGACCACAATCGTCTTGTCCGCCTCGATCGCCAGTACCTTGCCGCCCGCTTCGTGCAGCCGATGGAGCGTGCCCAGCCCGACGGTCGGCACGTCGAAGCGCATGTCCTGGTTCGGTTTGGCGACCTTGACCAGTGTGAAGCCGCGGCAGAGCGTCCCGGCTCGGCGGATGCATTCGTCCGTTCCTTCGATCGCTTCGACGGCAATCACCGCGCGATCCTTGACCACCACGCTCTGGCCGATGTCGAGCCGGCCCATTTCCTTGGCGTTGTGCCAGCCGAACTCGACGTCCTTGCGCTGCGCCGGCGTCGGTTCGCGTCGAGTGAGTTGTGCCGCGTTCACGAGTAACTCCGGGGCGTAGTCGGTCGCCGGTCCGAACGTAATGCCCGCGACGGCAAAGCCGTCGACCAGCCGGCCCAGCAGGGTGTCGTCTTTACGGTCCCCCTTGGTGCCGACAAAATGCGGATAAAACCAACGAGCGGTCGTCCAATCGGGCAGGTGCTGAAACCAGATCCAAGGTCGATACAGGATGCGTTTATGAAACTTGCCGGCCATGGTGGCTTGCGTGACCCCATGCCGCTGAAAGTAGCGAATCGCCTTTCCCAGCCGCGCCAGGCCGACCCACTCGAAATCGTCGACCAGCGGCGCGAGCGCGTCGGCGTCGGCATGCTCCATCACGCCGAGGCAATAGACCTGGTAGTTCTGCCGCCGCAGCGCCTTGGCCACCACCAGCGGATAATTCCCCCAGGCGGCCACCAGGCCCACGCGACGATCAGGGGGCGAATCAGTCACCAAAGGGCCTCTTGCCGCACCATGAACACTGAATTGCGTTGAACCCGACGGGCGTCCCAGCCGACCGCGACTTAGGGATGACTCAAAATTAACTTCAATATTTGAACAGTCCATCATGCCGCTAGGCGGCACCCGGTTTGATGAAATTTTCGGGGCAGGAGGAAACGAAGAGAACGGAGGTATGAATCGCCTCTGTTGCCTCTCGTCTACTTTGTTTGCTTCTCGGTGATTTTGAAACACCTTGCAATAATTGCGAATCCTCACCGAGCACATTAGATCACACGCTATTCTGTCCTATTGATCGATGAACTCCGGTTTCGATAAGCCCTTGGGGCATTGTTTCAAATGGAACGCAATAGTCAGCAAACACAGTTGAGATCCATCGATGCGACAGGCCATCTCCGGATAGTCAACTAACTGATTTCCGAGACAACAAAGGAGACGAGAGGCAACGGAGTCATGTTTCTCTCTGTTTCCTTCGTTTCCTCCTGTTCAATTTAGAACCCGCAGATAACGAAATTGTTGTTGAGCTGTCCCCTAAGCCGCCGGGCGGTTGGTCCCCTGGTCGCCGCCGGTGAGTTGCTCCAGCTTGCGGAGGATCATCTTGATTTGCTTGCGCATCTCGGGCAGTTTGACCATCGCCGCTTGCTTGAGTTTCTGTTCTCGCGCGGGCGTGGCCGGCGTGCCGATGTAGAACTCGCCGTCCGGCACGTCGTTGCTGATGCCGGCTCGCGCGCCGAGGATCGCCCGGCTGCCGATGTGGACGTGGTCGCGCACGCCAACCTGGCCGGCCATCACCACGTAGTCGCCGGTGGTGGTGCTGCCGGCAATGCCGACTTGCGAGCAGATCATGTTGTGCTTGCCGATGCGGCAGTTGTGGGCGATCATCACCTGATTGTCGATCTTGGTGCCGTCGCCGATGACGGTCGACCCGTAGGTGCCGCGATCGATGGTCGTGCCGGCGCCCACGTCGACGTCGTCTCCCAGCACGACGTTGCCGAGCTGCGCCGAAAGGATGTGCCGCCCCGACTCGCTCTCGTAGCCGAAGCCATAGGCGCCGAGCGTGACCGTGGCGTGCAGGATGCAACGGTCGCCGACAATCGTTTCCTCGTACAACACGCAATTGGGAAAGATCACCGTATCGTCGCCCACCCGGCAGCCGGCGAGCAAGGTCACGCCGGAGTGAATCGTGCTGCCGTTGCCGATGATGCACTCGTCGCCGATATGCGCGCCGGCGTGAATTGTCACCCCGTCGCCGAGTCGGGCCGTGGAGCTGATCACCGCCGCGGGGCTGACGCCCGCTTGCCTGCCGCGCCGCAGGGGGCGAAAGTTCTCCACAATTCGGGCAAAGGCGGCGTGGACGTTGTCGACTTGGATCGCCGCGCGGCCTAGCGGCGAGAAATCGCGCGGCACGACCAACGCCGCGGCGGCGGTGCGGGTCAGCAGGTGCGACTTCTCGGTATCGTCCAGCAGGCTGATATCGGCGTCGGTTGCCGTATTGAGCGTCGCGGCGCCGTGGATGATGAGCGTACCGTCGCCGACGAGCGTCCCGTCGACCAGCCGCGCCAGTTCTTCCAATGAGATCGCCGCTGTATTGGGGCCAATCAAAGCAAGCTTCCTTTCCTGCCAACGGTTGCCGCACGCTGCCGCATGTCGGCGGAGAATCGAGTTAGTCGGTCGCACCCATCGCAAGCCCACGACAGTGAGAGGGAAATGCTACCGGGTGGACGCGGTTTGCGGCAATAGCGAAATGCTAAACGGCGAACGGTCGGCAAGCTGGAGGGTTTGCAGGGACTGGTCAAAAACCTAATAGTTTCCCAATCGGTCTACGATCGCGTCGATTTCTTGCTCAAACGATGCGTCCACTGCTAGCGTCGACCGCATCCGCTGCTGGACCAGTTCCACCAGACGATCGTGCGCCGCCCGGTCTTGTGGATCGTCGAAATCGATCCTGCGGATCGGCGCCGCCCGCAGCAGATGCCCGTTGATTTCCAGCCCCACGCCCCGCCGCTTGGCGTGCTGGATGAACCACCGCCGCAGCGCCTCGGAGTTCAACACCGCCGCGAAATAGTAGAGATGCTCGCGCGTTCCCTCGGCGGGCACGAAGACATTCACGCTGAACGGCACATAGGCGGGCGCGTCGACCGGCACCATGCTGGGCCGCTCGGCGAATTGCAGGCAGAGCAGCTTCGGCGACCGCCATAGCCGCTCGTCGCGCGGCCAGTGCAGCCGCCACCAGGGGAGCTTGCCTTGGGTGGTTTCACGGCGGGCTTCCATGATCGGGCGAAAGGGCGCCAGGTGCGCCGCTAAGGTCGGATATTGTTCCAGAATGGGCCAGGTGCGACGGGTGGAATAGATCAGCCTCCGCGCCGGCGGCTGGAAGTGATAACGGCCCAGCTCGCCCGGTTGCGAGTAGGGACGCAGCAACTGCCGCTCCGCGGGCGCGAGCTGCAGGCGGTCGACTTCCTCGCAGCTCAGCGAAAACACCCCTTGGCCGACTTGCCAGCGATTGCCAAAGCGGGCGTTGGTGCGCCGGTTGACGGTGGCCGGGTTCTCGGCGATCCCTTGCCGCACAAGCCCCAGTTCGCCCAGCGGCGCAAACCGGCTCTCGTCGTCCGTCGGAGCGGACCGAGCCGATCGGCTGCCACGGTTCGCCGAGCCAGCCAGCACCTCCGCCAGCGGACGACTGGATTGCTCCACCAATGGACTTTGCTCCGCCAGCAGTTGCTCCCATGTTGCCGTCGGTTCCAACGGTTGCTTGACCTGTACCTGGCTGCCCCCCCGAGGACCGGCGATAAAGATGGCATGACGGCCCGTCACGCCGTCAAAGACGGGCCGCTCGCCCAGCAGGAATAGTTCCTCCAGCGAGACGTCGTTACGGAGCGCCTCGCGCAGCTTGCCCGCGCCGGCCGCCTGGAGCCAATAGCTGTTGGTGATAAACCCCACCCGACCGTCGGCGTGCAGCAGGCGGAAGGCGCGATGGGCGAAATAATACCAGAGGTCCATTCGCGGCATGCAGTACCGCGCCAGCGACGGATGGCTGCCGCTTGCCAACCGCTGTCCGTGATCCAACTCGCGGCGGTATGGGGGATTCGCCACAATGGCGTGAAATCCGCCGCCGGCCTGCACCTCGGCAAACGCCGCCGGCCAATCGATCGCCTCGGGCGAGGCGCTGGGGCCATCCGCCGCCGACGAGCGGAAGTCGCGCCCGGTGAGCGCGTCGCCGCAGATCAGGTT
>JBGTJT010000307.1:0-3760 GCA_041744995.1 Pirellulales bacterium
ATTAGCACCACGACCCACTCGCTTGCGCTTCGAGCTTGTATTGCCGATGCTGGCAATATTGGCCACGATGAAAGCGACTCCTATGAACAACACGCCCCGCATTTTGATGTGTCCGCCCACGTACTACGGTATCGAGTACGAGATCAACCCGTGGATGAGCCGCGCTCGGCAGGCCGATCATGCCCTGGCGACCGAACAGTGGGAGGCGTTGCGGGCGTTGCTGACCGAATGTGGGGCGCGCATTGAGTTGATCGAGCCGGTTGCGGGATTGCCCGATCTGGTCTTCACCGCCAACGCGGCGCTGCTGCATGGCCGCCGGGCGATACTTGCCCACTTTCGTCATCCACAGCGGCAGGCGGAGGAGCCAATCTTTCGCGCCTGGTTCCAGCAGCACGGCTTCGAAGTGCTGGAGAGTCCAGCCGGGACATTCTTTGAAGGCGCCGGCGATGCGCTCTACGTGGGCGACACGCTGTTTGCCGGGTACCTCACCCGGAGCGACGCCCGCGGGCATCAGCAAATCGGCGCGGTGGTGGAGACGCGGGTGATTCCGTTGGAGTTGAAGGATCCGTATTACTACCATCTGGACACGTGCTTCTGTCCGCTTGCGGCGACCGAGGCGATTTACTTTCCTGGTGCATTCGACGACTATGGTCGACAAGTGTTGACGGAGCTGGTGCCAAGTTTGATCGAAGTGCCCGTGGAGGAAGCGAGATCGTTCGCTTGCAACGCGGTCGTCGTGGGCCGGCATGTGGTAACGAACGTCGGCTGCCCGACGCTGCACGCGGCGCTGCGGGAACATGGCTATCAGCCGCATGAGACGCCGCTGTCGGAGTTCGTGAAGGCGGGGGGCAGCGCCAAGTGCCTCACGCTGCGGCTTGACGGCGAGGAGGCCGCCAGTTGGCGCGAGCAAAAAACATCAGCCGCAGGGCGCCAGCGCCCGGTGTAACCCTTCTCCCTTTGGGAGAAGGTGGCCGAAGGCCGGATGAGGGCGCTGTGCTAATCGGCGATGCCTCTATGGGTATCTTCGAATGGCAGCGCGAGTTAGCACCGCCCCCTCATCCGTCTGCTGCGCAGCCACCTTCTCCCGGAGGGAGAAGGGGTTTGCATTTACCGAAGAAAGGCCCGGCTGCGTTTCCGCCGCCGGGCCTTGTCTTCGACCTTTACGCAATTTCTTCGCAAGCCGTCCGCTTTACGGCACCCACCGTCGCAGCATGCTCACGTTGTCGGCCACCGAGAACTTGGCCTGGTACGGGTTCTTGCGGTGAGCGTAAGCGCCCGGCTTGGTGTGCCAGACAAAGTTGAATCCGATCGCCCACGACTCGGTTTGTTGCTGCAACAACGCATCTTGGTCGTCGTCGGGGATCAGGTAGACAAAGTTTGTCTCGAAGGCGAATCGATCGCTAATCGGAATCGAGAAATCGCCGCCCAGGATGCCGTCGCCGTCGCCGGTGAAGCCGATCCAGCCGCGCACCTCGCCGTCGTTGCACAGATAACGACGGAAGTAGAAAGCGAACTGATCCTGCACCTCGAACTCTTCGTTGACGAACGTGCCGAAGGTGCCCTCGGTGGTCTTGGTGCTCAAGGCGGTCATGAATCCGAACTCGTTGCAGTGCCGCGTCACGAACCCAAGTTCGGCGCGGACCTGACCGAAGTCGTACTCGTCCCAGTATTCATCGTGCAATTGATCGAACACCACGCCCCAGTTCCACGGATTGCAGTCGGTGGCGTGATGGAAGATGCCGATCGTGCTGAACAACTGCTCGCGGGTATCGTCGACGTAGAAGCCGAGCGTTTGGTCGCCTTCGTAATTCGAGCTAACGCCGCGCACGCCGATCTGCCAGCCGATGCCCCACTTCGGCAGCAGCGGCAGACCCAGATTCGCGCCGTATTGAAAGCCAAAGTTGCCGTTGCGGCCGATGTCGAGCGGCCCCTTGAAGCCGGCCACGCCCGCGGAGATCTCAAGATTCTCGAACAGCAGCCCGGCGCAGTAATTGAACCGCTCGCCGTGATAGCCGTGTCCGCAGCCGCCACATGCCGAGTCGCCGCAGAAATTATCGCCGCAGCCGCCATCGCCGCAATGGGACCCGCCATGGTGGTCCACGTAGCCGTAGCCGCTTTCGACCATCACGCGATCGTGGCCGGGTACGCCCTGAAGGATTTCGCCGGGGCCGACCACTTCCGCCATCGGCTGACTGGCCAGCCGCGTGCGGTTTGCTTGCTGCCAACTGGGAGTTCGCGTCGTGGAAGCCTGATAGGAAACCTTGCGCACCGGCGCCCCCACGTTGATGGGAGCGGGCGGGTCGTCCCCCTGGCCTTGGACGCTGGTTGGCGAAATCAAGGACGCAAGCATCGCTGCCGCGATTGCAAGCACCCATCCGCGAGTCCGCGTAAACTGGCTGACCATTTCTGATCCTTCCTCTCGATTTTCAGATTGCACGCACCGTGCGGCGCCCCGCCTGCATAAAGGTCTGCTTGGATTATCGGAACAGCCGAAGCGGAACTTCCGGCAAAGTCGACATAATCCGCAAACTTTACCAGAAACCACCAGAAGGGTGGTGCGATGAAAAAAACCGGCGGTCACACGCGGCAACGGGCCGTCCTCCTTCGTCATTCTCACGCCTGTAGCCTCAAGCCTCACGCCTCACGAAAAGTTCGTCATTCGGCATTCTGGTTTCCTTCGTCATTCGTGCTTCGACATTCGTCATTACTAAAGGTCGGAATTGTCTCTAAGCACCTACAAATACACAGCTTACGATCGCCATCCAAATAATTCCCGATTTTTTCTTCCAAAATCAGGCGGTCCGCCACGTGAACTAATAGGAGAATCAAAGCAAGACTCTGCAATCACCCGCAATGGCACAATTACCGCCGATCGCCATGGACCGTACCCAGGATTTTGTCGAACTGCTCGCCGGCAATCAGCGGCGGCTGTACGCCTACATCCGCCCGCAAGTGGCCAGCCCCACCGATGCCGACGACGTGCTGCAGCAGACCAGCAAGGTGTTGTGGACGAAGTTCGATCGATTCGAGCCGGGAACCAACTTCCTGACCTGGGCCTGCCGTGTGGCGCGGTTGGAGGTGTTGACCTACCACCGCGAGCGGAGGCGGCAGCCGTCGTTCTTGAGCGAGCAGGTTGCCGAGGTGCTGGCCGACGACCTGGTCGCCATGGTCGAAACGATAGACGACCGGCATGAGGCGTTGGCCGCCTGCCTGCAGGAACTCTCCGCCAAGGAGCGCGATCTCGTCCACCGCCGCTACGAGGCGGACGCCGACATCCGGCGGATTGCCGCCGACACCGGCCGTAGCGAGTCGGCCGTCTACAAGGCGCTGCAGCGGGTGCATGACGGGCTGTACCGTTGCATCGAACGCAAGCTATCCTCCAGGGACGCCGGCTGATGACGACCATGCCTGCCGAAGATCGCCTGCTGACGCTGATCGCCGCGGCACGCGAGAACCAGCTTTCGCCGGAACAAGCCAGCGAACTAGACGGCCGCTTGAGCAGTTCGGCCGAAGCACGCCGCGTCTATTTGGGATACGAATTGCTGCGAGCCTGTTTGGAGATGGAAATGGGAAGCGGCGCGGCGAGTCGCACGCTGGCGCATCGCAGGCTGCGCGACTGGTTCGCCGCCGGCAGGGAGGGCGTTCGCGCGGTGGTGTTCAGTTCGCTGGCCCTGTCGCTGTTGGTGGCCGGGCTGACGATCACCACGATCTTGCTCTCGCTGGCGCTGATTACGCCCTCGAACAAGGCCCGTCCGCAGAT
>JBGTJT010000308.1:0-9151 GCA_041744995.1 Pirellulales bacterium
CACAGGCGGCAAGGAGACCTCGTAGCGAACAATCGCCGCCGCCGGCGGCGCAGGCCGAGACGCTTGCAAGGCGATCGCGCCGACTGTCACCAGCAACGAGGCTGCCACGCTCGCCGCCAGCCAGGGACTGGCGGTCAATCGCCGCAGCGTCGAGGCCGGCGGATCGCGATAAATCGCCACCGGGTGACGCCACGGATCGACCGCTTCCATAATCCGAGCGTGCAGCTTTTCGTCGAACTCGGGACGCGCGGCAAGCGCCTCCCGGCGCAACCGCTCGGCCAGACGTGGTGCGTCGCCGTCGCGATTCCATTTACTTTCCGCGTTCGCCATCTCGTATCTCTCCACCCATCATGTTAGCAGACAAGGCGTCGACGTCCGCAACCAAGTCTCGTCAGTTTGCCGACCTTGCCGGATGCAATCCGCCTGAGGGCATCCGCGCCGTCGCCGGACGCGTGGCGGCGTTCTGAAACACGCCTTCATATTCCGCCAGGATCGGCATCAATTTTTTGCGGGCTCGGAACAAGGCAGTCTTGATCGCCACCCGCGATTTGCCAAGTATTTCGGCGATCTCCTTGACCGCCATCTCCTCGACGTAAAACAGCCACACGATGTTGTATTGCAATTCGTTGAGCGTCTCGGCCGCCGCGCCCCACAGGCGTTGCCGATCCTCGCGGGTGATCAATTCGCTGCTCGGTTCCGCCTCGCGGCCACAGAGCAAGGCAAACTGGCCGTTTTCCTCCGCCGGTCGGCGCTGCCGCAGCTCGTTGAGATTCAAGCGGTAGGCGATCGTGAACAGCCAGGTACTGAACCGCCACTGCGAGTCGTAGCGATGCAGCTTTTGGTAGGCCCGCACGAACGTTTCCTGCACTAGATCCTCGGCGTCCTCCCAGCTTCGAGCGCGGCGCCGCAGGAATTGCAACAGCGGCGTCTGGAATCGCGTGACCAGTTCCTCGAAACTGGCGACGCATCCGGCCGCCGCGCGCAGCGCGAGTTGTTCATCGGTGGCGGCCGGTTCGTCGCGGTCGCTGCTATTCATGAAAGCTTCCGAAAATTGAAACTAATCGCGATCTCGACCGCGGTCGCGGTCGCGACTCCTGCCGGGAAAGCCTCTACCGAAGCGTTCCCACCCGTCGCGCCGCTCTTGGCGGCGAGACTCCTCCGCGGCCTGCCTGGCTTGGGTCCGCAGGAACTCGTACATCTCGCCGAGCGTCACCGCATCGTCGCCGTCGGTATCGATCTGCGTGAAGAGGTTCTTCAAACCTTCGTTGCGGGCCGCTTCGCGGCGGCTGATCTCATTGTTCTTGTCGCGGTCGAGTTCCTCCAAAACCTCCTGGGCGCGGGCCATGGCGGCTTCGTCCGACTCGCTAGCGCCGCCGCGGCCCCAGCGACTGGTAAGCGCCTCGGCCGACAACACTGCCTCGGCCAGCGATATTTTGAAGTCGCCGTCGCGATCGAGTGCGGTGAACCGCTTCCTCAACACGGGGGCGGCGAATTGCTCCGGAACGCCAATCAACTCGGCAATCTTCAAGAACTCCGTCGAGTCGAGATGCTGGTCGCCGTTGACGTCGAGGCTGGTGAACATCTCGGCCACCTGCGCCGCCGACAGATCCCGGGCGATCCGCTCGGCAACAACCTTTGCGACCACTTCCGCCGGCTCGACCTTGCCGTCCTTATTGGTGTCGAAGGCGGCGCGGATCTTCTCGCCACGGGGTGTTCGCGACTTGGCGTCCTTGAGGATGTTGTCGATCGCCGCGGCCACCTCGATGTCGGTGATGTTGCCGTCGCCGTTGAGGTCGAGCTGCAACTCGAAAGGCTCCTCCGGCTGGGCAGCTGGTGGCGGATTCACCGCAACGGGCCGCGTCACCGGCAACCCATCGACCGCCGGACGCGGCTTGAATGCTTCGTCCGGCAAGCCGCCGAACGGATCGTCTGAAATAGCGATCGGGTCGACCGCCGCAGGCCGCGGCGGGGCGGCATCCTCCTGAGCTTTTTCTTTGGCGTCGCCGAATGGCTGCACAAACGGGTCGTCCACCGGGCCGTCTTTGGGCGGTCGCGGCCCAAAAGGATGCGGCTCGTCATCCGCCATCGCGACGGCGGGCAAAATGAACAATCCCAAGGCCGCACAAGCAGTCAGGCTAAAAAATCGCATGGCACATTCCTTCCCCAACGAAAGTGATTCGCGGCAAAACGCGTTTCCTTGGTCGCGGAGCAACCGCCGCGGCCAGCCGAACGCAATCCAATACGAATCAACCCCGAGGACGCTCGCTGGGTTTCGCTCGATCGAACGAAATCCGCCAGCGTTTCATGAATATATTGTACCCGCTCGCTGCCGCCTTGGTTACGCCTTCCGAAAGCGTGGAATCATCCGCCGGCCGTAAGTCGTAAACCTATACATGACATACACTTGAATGACTTAAGGGCGGCTGGGCCGGCTGTCAAGACGCTTCCGCCGAAAATTGCGATTGCTACAATCTTGTTTCCGTCCGGCTGCGGCGCCCCGTTCGTGGCGCGGCGTGTGTCTCTCGAAGGAATCGAATCTTTTGCTCCAGGGAATCTCATGAGCGATCAGCCATTCGTCCATCTACATTGTCATAGTCACTACAGCCTGCTGGACGGCGCATCACGGATCGACGAGCTGGTCGGGCAAGCCAAGAATCTCGGCATGAACGCCTTGGCACTGACCGACCACGGCAACCTGTACGGTGCGCTGGAGTTCTATCGCAAGGCCAAGGCCGCCGGGATCAACCCGATCCTCGGCTACGAGGCCTACATCGCCCCTGGCAAGCGTACCGACCGCGACGGCGGCATGAAGGATAGCAACTACCATCTCACGCTGCTGGCCCAGAATCGCACTGGGTTTAAGAACCTGATCAAGCTCGCCAGCCGCGCGTACCTGGAAGGCTTTTATTTCAAGCCGCGGATCGACAAGGAAATTTTGCAGGCCCATAGCGAGGGCATCATCTGCCTCAGCGGCTGCGTCTCCAGCGAGTTGAATCGCATGCTGCTCCGCGGCGGCGGCGGCGACAAGGACTTGGCCGAGGTTCGCGATGTGGCCCACTGGTTTCACGACGTGTTCGGAGACCGCTATTACATCGAGATTCAGAACAATGGGCTGGAAATCCAGCAGATGGCGATGGCCGGTGCCTTGGGCATCGCCCGCGAGGTCGGCCTGCCGGTGGTCGCCACCAGCGACGCCCACTATGTCAACCGCGAAGATGCCGAGGCGCAAGACATTCTACTATGCATCAACACCGGCAAGTTCCGCACCGACGCCAAGCGGATGAAGATGGAAGGAGACGAGTTCTTCCTCCGCAGTCCGACCGACATGTACCAATGGTTCGCCGGCCACGAGGAGGCGGTCGCCCGCAGCCAGCAGATTGCCGACACAGTCGACATCGACCTGGAACTCGGCAAGCGGTATTTCCCCGTCTACAAGCTCCCCGAGGGGAAGCAGGCGGGCGATTACCTTCGCGAGCTGTGCATCGAAGGGCTGAAGGAACGGTACGCCGGCAAGGCCGAGCGGATCGACGCCGCGGGCGAGTTGACGCCGATTGTCATGGATCGGCTTGATCGCGAGTTGCGGGTGATCGAGAAGCTCGGCTTTCCCAACTACTTTCTGATCGTGTGGGACTTCGTGGTGTACGCCCGCGAGCACGATATTCCGGCCACCGCCCGCGGCAGCGGCGTCGGCGCTTTGGTCTGCTATGCCTTGTACTTGAGCCATGTTTGTCCACTGGAGTACGACCTGCTGTTCGAACGGTTCCTCGACGAGAGTCGCCTGGAGGCGCCCGATATCGACATCGACTTTTGCAAGGACCGCCGAGGCGATGTGATCCAATTCGTCAAGGAAAAATACGGCTCGGAGAACGTCGCCCAGATCGGCACCTTCGGCACACTGGCCGCCCGGGCGGCGATCCGCGACGTCGGCCGGGCGATGAGCCTGCCGATCTTCCGTGTTGACCAGATCGTGGCCATGGTGCCTGACAAGTTGGGCATCAAGCTGAGCGAGGCCATCGAAACCAGCGAGGAACTGCGCAACGCCTACGAGAAGGACGGCGAGATTCGCGAACTGCTCGACCTGGCCAAGCGGATCGAGGGCCTGGCCCGCAACGTCGGCACGCACGCCGCCGCCGTGGTGATCGGCGATCAACCGTTGACCGAGTACGTGCCGCTACAGCGGGTGACCGGCAAGGAAGACGTCATCACGCAGTGGTCGATGAACGACGTCGAGGCGGCCGGCCTGTTGAAGATGGACTTTCTCGGCTTGCGGAACCTGACCATTCTCTCCAAGGCGGTCGAGTTGATCGAGCAGACGACCGGCGAAAAGGTCGATCCGCTCAAGTTTCCGCTCGACGACCAGCCGACCTACGACCTGCTCTGCCGCGGCGAGACGAAGGGCATCTTTCAGTTGGAAAGCGGCGGCATTCGCGACCTGTTGCAGAAGATGAAGCCCGACAGCTTCCGCGACATCATCGCCACCAACGCGCTCTACCGGCCGGGACCGCTGGAAGGCGGCATGGTCGACGACTACGTGGCGATCAAGCACGGCCGCAAGCAGGCGGTTTACCCGCACCCGGTCATGGAAGACGTACTGGAAGAAACGCACGGCGTGATGGTCTACCAGGAACAGGTGATGCGGATTCTCAACCGCCTGGGAGACATCGAGCTGTCCAGTGCGTACAAGTGCATCAAGGCGATCAGCAAGAAGAAGCTGGAAACGATCGCCGCCTTCCGCGAGCAGTTCCTCAAGAGCGCCGGCGAGAAGGGAATGAGCACCAAGCAAGCGACGGAACTGTGGGAGATGATCGAGAAGTTCGCGGGCTACGGCTTCAATAAGAGTCATAGCACCGCCTACGCCCTGATCGCCTACCAGACCGCCTACTTGAAGGCCCATTATCCGCTGGAGTTCATGGCGGCGCTGCTGACCGGCGACATCCCGGGCCGCAACTTCAAGAGCAAGGACGCGCTGGTCGAACATATCGAGGACTGCCGCCGCATGAACATCGAGGTGGTGCCGCCGGACGTCAACACCAGCGACGTCGATTTCGCCGTGGCCGACGGCAAGATTCACTTCGCCATGAGCGCCATCAAGGGATGCGGGGGCGGCGCAGCCGAGGCGATCGTGGCCGCTCGCAACGCCGACGGGCCGTTCATCGATATCTTCAATTTCTGTGAACGAGTCGACAGCAAGCTCTGCAATCGCTCGGCAATCGAGACCTTGATTAAGGCGGGAGCGTTCGACTCGGTCGGCAAAAACCGCGCGCAGCTCGCCGCCGTGGTCGACAAGGCGCTGCAAGCCGGCGCGGCGCTGCTGAAGGACCGCCGCAGCGGGCAAGGCAACCTGTTCGACGAAGTCGAGCCGGAGGAATCGAGTCGCCAGATTGCGGCCCACCTGCCCGATGTGTCCGACTGGGACGAGCGCGACCGGCTCTCCAAGGAGAAGGAAGTGCTGGGCTACTATCTCTCCAGTCATCCGCTGGCGGAGTACGAGGCCAAGCTGCGAACCTATTGCACCCACGTCACGACCGATCTGGCCGAGGCCAAATCGCGCGGCGAAGTGATGATGGGAGGCATGCTCAGCTCGCTGAAGTTCTCGCATACCAAGAACCCGCGGGCCGGCTCGACGGCCACCAAGTACGTGATGTTCGATCTGGAGGACATGGCCGGCGTGGTCCGCTGCATCGTGTGGCCGGAACAGTTCGAGCAGTACGGCGAGCTGGTCACGCCGGACGCCATCCTGGTCGTCCGCGGCAAGGTCGACCGGCGGCCCGGCAGCGACGAAGGCAACGTCGTGGTCGACGAGCTGATCGCGCTGGACGATCTCGACGGTCGCTACACCACCGGCGTGCGCATTCGCTACGACGAAAGCAGCCACGGCGAGGCCGGCCTGGTGCAACTGCGCGAGATCCTGCGGGCCTATCCCGGCGACAAGCAGTTGGAACTGGTGCTCGATTTGGCCGACGGCCGCCGCGTGTGGATGCCCGCCAAGACCATGCGGGTGGAACTGAATCCCGAGATGCGGGAACGCGTGGACCAGTTGCTCGGCCCGGGGAATCAAAAACCAATCACCAACAGCGCAAGTCGCCGACGACCAGCGCCGGCCTCGAACGGCAACGGCAACGGGAGCTACGGTCGCCGCGGGTAGACTTGCGGTATCACCATAATTCGAGAAGTCACACGGCAAGGGGCGAAACGAAATAATGACGAATGTCGAAATCCGAATGACGAAGGAATGACGAAGCACGAATAACGAACGATGTCCTTAGGCGGCGGCAACGTTGCGAATGACGACGTTCCTCATTCGGCATTCTGGTTTCTTTCGTCATTCGTGCTTCGACATTCGTCATTTCCAAGCTGGCTAGCGGAACAAAACCGCTCGCAATCTCGATTCCAGAATACCTCGATATTGCGCAGCCCAGGGTGGAGGCATACGAGCGGGACGCGAGCATGCCGGAACCCCAGGTAACAGGAACGAGCTACCGGCGGCCGAGCAAATCGTGTGATTTCTGTCGGAGCAAGACCGAGGCCGCAACCATCCGTGGTCGGCCTCGACAGAAGTCACGGTCGTTTGCGGCGGAGAATCGCTTCCCCCCGGTGGACTACTCGAAACTGAAGTTTCTCGTCGGACGGCTTCGGAGAACCGTCCTACCTTATTTTCCTGCTTCTTCCGGCTGGTCCCAGAGACGATAGGGATCTTCAAGCCGCTGCATTTCCGACAACAACAGCGCCTCCATCTCGGCCAGCTTTTCGGCGTATTGCGGATCGCCGGCCAGGTTCTTCTGGTTCGGCTCCGGCGAGTTGCCCGTCAGTTTGACGATTTTATCGTCGTGATGCTGTTCGAGGAACTCCTGCGGGTTGTCTTTGAGGTTGAACAACTGGGTCTGGCGGACCTTGCCGTTGAGGACGTCGTACTTGATCAGCTTCCAGTCGCCTTGGCGAACCGACCGCATGCCCGGCTTGGTGCCGCCGCTGTAGGCGCCGAACAGCACCTCGCGGACGGTCTGTTGCTTGCCTTCCAGCACGGGGCGGAAACTCTGGCTCTCGCACGTCGCAGGCGGCTTGATGCCGGCCAGATCGCACAACGTGCCGAGCACGTCCGAAAGGTAGATGTTGCCTTGCACGCGGGCCGGCTCGATACCGGGGCCGGTGACAATGAACGGCACCCGCCAGGTGTGTTCATACAGATTCTGCTTGCCTTGCAGGCCGTGGCGGCCGATCGCCATGCCGTGGTCGGCTGTGTAGATGACGTAGGTGTTGTCCAATTCGCCCATCTCCTTGAGCTTATCGAGCACGCGGCCGATTTGAATATCGATGTCCTCGCTGCACGCGTACTGGCGGCCCAGTTCGTTGCGAATCGTCCCCTCGTCGCGCCGCTCCCACACGCCCTGCACGGCCACTTCGTCGCGGAGGCCGGGATGCCCGTGGTGGAATGGATGCTCGGCCAGATAGTTGATCGGCAGCGGCGGCTGCTTGGCGTGGGTCGCCGGCGGTTGCTGCTTGCTGACTTCGTTGGTCGATCCATACTTTTTCAGCAGGTCGTCGCGGCCATTGCGGGGATCGTGCGGGTGCGAGAAGCCGTAGTAAATGAGAAACGGATCGGAATCTTTTCGCGCCTTGCGATCAGCCAAGTAATCGAGCACTTGCTCGGCATGCCAGGCGCTGCCGTCGGGACCGCGCTGCATGGCGTCCTTGCGGACGGTGAACTCGGCGTTGGCCTCTTCGTAACTGTTGCCGATTTTGCAGGTCCGCATGGTGTCGTAGCCGGCGGCGTTGAACACCGCCGGCAGGCTGTTCTTGGCGAGTTGCTTACCGTGCTGCTGCTTGAGAGGTTCGATATGCCACACCGAACAGCCGAGCATTACCATGTGCCGCGACGGCCTGCAGACCGCCCCGGAATACGAACCCATGTGATAGGCCCCGTCGAACACCACGCCTTGCTCGGCAAGCGAATCGATCACCGGCGTCTCGAGCGTCGACCGCGGGTTGTTGATTTGTAGCTCATCCGGCGATTGGTCGTCGGCGATGATGAACAGAAAGTTGGGCCGCTGGGGGGCGTCGTCGGCCAGCGTTGCGAGTGGTGCGATCAGAACTAGGGCGAGAGCGGTGAAAAAGCGCAGGTGCATGAATTGCTCCGGGAGTCGACAGTGGAAAGGGAAGGTTCGATGGACGCCTCCATTGTAGCAGCCGATACTCTCGATTGCTCGTCTTTCACGCGGGTTCTTCCGGGTATCGAGCGAGTGGATCGGCGACCTCAATCCGACAGTCTATTGCTTGGAAGCGATTAGTCGGCTTCAGCCGACTCTTGTTTGCCACCAGCTTTAGCTGGTGGTAGGATGGCCCTGAAATCTTCTCCCAGCCGGGCTTCAGCCGGCTTCCCAAGCACCACGGAGATGTCACGCATGAGTTCCCATGTCTTTCACGAGATCTACTTGCACATCAACTGGCATGTCAAAGACGATGCGTGTCTAAAGACTAGATGAGAAGTCCGGCTAAAGCCGGCTGATCAGTTTACTTTTGCTGGCCAAGTCCACCAGCTAAAGCTGGTGGCAAACAGGAGTCGGCTAAAGCCGACAATCAAAAAGTCGATCAGGCACCACTAAATAATCTCCCGCTTCGACAACAACTCCATAATCCGATCGGCCGCCTCGCTCGGTGAAAGCTTGTCGGTCTCCAGCTTCAAATCCGGATTGGCCGGCGCTTCATACTCGGCCGTCACGCCCGGGAAGTTGGGGATTTCGCCGCTGTCGGCCTTGGCGTACATCTCGGCGGCCGATTCGCGTGTGCGGCAGTAGTCGACCGGGGCCGAGAGATAGACCTCCAGGTAGCGATCTTCGCCCACACGCTGCCGCACTTTCTGGCGCACCTCTTCACTCGGGGCCAAGAACGGGGCGATGCAGATCAGCCCGGCGTCGTTCATCAGTCGGGCGACTTCCGCGCCGCGGCGGAGGTTTTCGCTGCGTTCCTCGGACGAGAAGCCGAGATCCTTGCTCAGACCCAGTCGCATCGTCTGCCCGGCCAGCACAGTGACCGCGCGGCCTTCGTCGAATAGCTTGCGCTCCAGCGCCTCGGCCACGTCCGCCTTGTGCGAGCCGGTCAAGCCGGTCAGCAGCACCGTGACCGGCTGCTGCCCGAAGCGGCGCGCGCGCTGCTC
>JBGTJT010000309.1:0-13384 GCA_041744995.1 Pirellulales bacterium
GAGCACGCGGCCGAGTGTTTTCGTGAATTCGGTGTTGGTAACCGGATGGGGCGCCGTGACGTTAATCGGCCCGGTGACGTGATCGTTCATCAGCGCGTGGTGGATTGTCTGCACGACGTCGTCAAGCGAGACCCAGCTCCAATACTGCTTGCCGCCACCGATCACGCCGCCGCCGCCGAGCTTGAACGGCGTGAGCATCTTGGCCAGCGCGCCTCCTTGGGGGCTGAGAATCATGCCGAACCGCGCATGCACCACGCGCACGCCTTTGTCGCGGGCCGCGTCGCAAGCTGCCTCCCACTGTTGGCAAACTTCAGGCAGAAAGCCCTCGCCGGCGGCGCTTTCCTCGGTGAGCACCTCGTCGCCGCGGTCGCCGTAGAATCCAATCGCCGAAGCGCAGATGAACGACTTCGGAGGATTCTGCAACTGGGCCAGCGCCTCGGCCAACAGCCGCGTGCTGTCGACGCGACTGTCGCGAATGCGTTGCTTCTTGGCGTCGTTCCAGCGGCCTTCGGCGATGCTCTCGCCGCCGAGGTGGATCACGGCGTCGAGTCCCTCCAGATCCTCCGCCCGCAACACGCCTTGCGACGGCTTCCAATGAATCTCTTCCTCCGGCTGCTTCACTTCGCCACGGACGAGCCGTTTGATTTCGTGTCCGCCGGTGGAGAGAAAGGCGCAGAGGTCGCTGCCGACCAGCCCCGAGGCTCCGGTGATGGCAATTTTCATGGTCCCGCGGTCCTTGTATTTGGCGTGTGCGTTGAGATCCGCCACCACCCGCTGGTGCCGGTATAAGAACATTTGATTCAATTTGTTCTCCACCGTCGAGCCACCCAAGGCCGCGCCCCAACCGCCGGCGGGCAGCGCGTATTCGATTTTGTCCTCCAACAGGCAAGTGTTGGCATCGAGCGGTTCAAACCGATGCAGGTGATTCCAGTGGGCAAACGGACCGGAGAGCTGCACGTCGCGAAATTGCCGACCGGGCACGTAGTCGCGATGCTCGACCACCCACTTCATCGGCAGCGGACCGAGATAATTGACCAATTCGGCCCGATCGCCGTCGTGGATGCCGTCGTGTCGTGCGATGTGGAACTTTTCCCACGGTGGAATCATCCGCTGGATTGCGCCGGGCAGTTCGTGGTAGCGAAACGCCGCCTCACAGCCAACCGGCAAGGCGGCCCGGCGGACAAAGCTCCTGGCGTGACTGTTTGGCATAGTTGCTCGCAAAATCGAAACTTGGAACTACTGATCTTACATAAACATGTCGTTCAATTCGTCGAGTTTGCGCTCCTCGGCCAGTACGCGGAGCTTGTCGAGGGCGCGATGCTCCAACTGCCGCACCCGTTCCTTGCAGATGCCCAACTTGCCGGCGATCGACTTCAGTGTCTGCTCCTGTTCCTCGCGGCCCAGGCCGAACCGGGCGCGAATGATGTACCGCTCGCGACGGTCGAGCTGGTCGAGGAGGTCTGCCAGTTCGCCACGGATGCCGGTCAGCCACTTGTCGCTGCGGTCGATCGATTCGCGTTCGTCGCAAAGCTGCTCGATCAGGTCGGTGGCGTCGCCCGCCGGCAGCAGCCGGTTCTTGCTGGTGCGAGCCATCAGGCGATAGATGTTCCGATGAATCGCCTTGGTCGCGTAGGTGCTAAAGCGAAACCCGCGGCTGTAATCGAACTTTTCCACGGCGTGCATTAGCGACAAGGTTCCTTCGCTCACCAGATCGTCAAACGAAACAGCCCCGTCGACGAACTTGCCGGCGATCGACAATACCAGTCGCATGTTGGCTTGAATGATGCGGTCGCGAATGGTGCGGGCGCGGCGGACATCGCCCTTGATCTGTTGCAATGCGTCCAGATCGAGATGACGCGGATCGAGCGCGTCGCGCTGCCCGGCGGCGCGAAACTTGAGGTAATTCATTCGGCGGAACAGGCCCAACTCCTCGTCGGCGGTCAACAGGCGGTTCTCGCACACCCGCGCCAGCGATGCAGGCAGCTTGCCGCCACCATAGGCCTTGCGGCGGCTGGCCGTCGGCTGCTCCGCTGACTTCAATTTCTCGGCAATCGTCGTCTTCTCTGCTGTGGCCGACTCGATCAGCGGCTCCGTGAGAATCGCGTCGCCGTTGACGACGCCGGCAAACTCCTCGGTGGCGACAAAGTCGATCTCCATGTGCAGCAAGCTGCTGATCTCGCCTTCCGACAAGCCGCCCATCGCCGTTTCCGGCGGCGCCTGCCTGGTGGATGGATGTTTCTCGTGCGCCGGGACGGATCGTTCAAGTGTGGCGACCATGGCGGGTTGCTTTCTGCGGTTGGGCGAGCCGCCCCATGTGAGCGGCGTGCGGAACAAACAAACAACAAGGTTCGATCAACTGCTAGGACAATAGACAGGATGGAATCGCCGACGTCGCACACCCACTGTGCGACGCCGGCGTCCAGCCTCTAGTAAACTCGCTCGGCCTATTCGGGGATCAACACCGAGTCGATCACATGAATCACGCCGTTGCTGGTCATGATGTCGGCCTTCACGACGTTGGCGTTGTCGATCTTCACGCCGCCGTCGACGACCGTGATACGCACTTCCTTGCCGGCCAGCGTCTCGGCCGATTGCAGCTTCACCACGTCGGCGGCGGTAACCTTGCCGGCGACCACGTGATACTTGAGAATGGTGGCCAGCTTTTCCTTGTCGGCCAACAACGCGGGAATCGTACCCTCGGGCAGTTTCGCGAACGCTTCGTCGGTGGGGGCGAATACGGTCAGCGGGCCTTCACTTTGCAAGGCCTCGACCAGCCCGGCCGCCTTGGCGGCAGCCAGCAACGTTTCAAACTGTCCCGCGGCGGCGGCCGTCTCGACGATATCCTTCGACGGCTTCTTGGCTTCAACTTCGCTAGCCAAGGGAAGCAGCGCGACGGCTGCGGCGGCAAACATTAAACAAATGGCTTTCATCTTGATCTCTCCGTTAGCGTTTCGGTTTCCGTAAAAAAATTGGACTCGGCATGCCGCATCGAACGTTAGGAACCACTCTGTTGCACTGCCCGCAGGGTGTGAACTGTGGAGGCAGTTGGCCAGCAACACAAGATTCGTTCAAATCGTTCTAATCAATCCTACAGGCGAGCAGCCCCGTTGGCAATGGACAAAATCGGTCAAATCGTTCATTTTAATTCAAGTTCACCACAAGTCGTTCAGGCCGCGGCAATTGCGACTTTTTTAATTTTCTTCCAGGTAAGGCGGGCCTATAGTACACCGGACGCCGGGAGTGACATTCTGTCTCGGTCTGATTAAAATCGTTCAATTAGTTCACATGTGGAATAGACTGATCGTGAAGAACCCATTGACCCCCAAGCAAGTTGCGCGAGCCATCGGCGTGAGCGAATCGTCGCTCAAACGCTGGTGCGACCGGGGTCTAATTCCCACCGTGCGAACCGCCGGCGGACATCGTCGGCTGCCGCTGGCGGGCGTGCTGCGGTTCTTGCGCGAAAACGAACACCGCTTGGAGCATCCTGAAATACTGGGCCTGCCCGCCTCCACCGGGCAAGGCGAATGGACCCTGGGCCGCGCTCGCGAGCATCTGGTGCGTGGGCTGCTGGAGGGGGACGAAACGGTTTGCCGGCAGGTCGTATTCGACCTATACCTGGCCGAGCAGAGCATCGCCGCGATCTGCGACGAGGTCATTGCGGAGGCGTTCCGCGAGATCGGCGACCAATGGGACTGCGGCAATATCGAAATCTACCAGGAACGGCGAGGTTGCGAGATTGCCTCGCGACTGCTGTTCGAGCTGCAACTGGCGCTGCCGGCGCCGGCGGCCGACGCCCCCACCGCGATCGGCGGCACGCCGGAAGGCGATCCCTATTCCCTTTCCACCGGCATGGTGGCGCTGGCCTTGCGCGATCTCGGCTGGCGGGCGACCTCGCTCGGTTCCATGCTGCCGTTCAGCACCCTCAAGGCGGCCGTCGCCAACGGCCGGCCCAAACTGTTCTGGCTGAGCGTCTCGGCCATCGACCATCGAGAGCAGTTCCTGCAACAGTATCACGACCTGTATGAGGAGTTTTCACCCCAAGTCGCCATCGTGGTCGGCGGACGCGCCCTGACCGAGGATGTGCGGCAGCAGATGCGGTATGCCGCCTATTGCGACAACCTGCGGCACTTGAGTTCGTTCGCCTCGCTGTTACACGCCCAGACGGAGCCGATTGGCTGATCCTTTTCCCCGCACTTCCCCACAACGGAGTCTCCCCATGCGAACTGCAACCCTGGCGCTTGCCGTCCTGCTGGCCCCATTATCCTGTCCGCCCGCGTACGGCGAACCAGGCGATACGTGGACGCAATGGCGCGGCCCGCGGCGCGACAGCCAGTTCGAGGGCCAACCGTGGCCCGACTCGATCGCAGGGGAACGACTGAAGCAACAGTGGCGGGTGGAACTTGGGCCGAGCTATTCCGGACCGATTGTCTCGGACAGCCTGGTGTTCACCACGGCCAGCGAACAAAGCACCTGGGAGCAGGTTACGGCCTACGACCGGAAGACCGGCGAGAAAAAGTGGGAAACGCGCTGGAAGGGGGCGATGTCCGTGCCGTTCTTTGCTTGGAGCAACGGCAGTTGGATCCGTGCCACGCCGGCTTACGACGGCGAAAGGCTCTTTGTGGCCGGCATGCGCGACCTGCTGGTCTGTCTCGACGCCGCCACCGGAAAGGAACTTTGGAAGGTCGATTTCGTCGAGAAATTCGCCACCCCGCTGCCCTCGTTCGGCTTTGTCTGTTCGCCGCTGGTCGACGGCGAGTTCGTCTACGTGCAGGCGGGCGGCGGATTCTGCAAGCTGAACAAGCGAACGGGCGAAGTCGTCTGGCGAACGCTCGAGGATGGCGGCGGCATGTACGGCAGCGCCTTTTCCTCGCCCACCATTGCCACCCTCAACGACACGCGGCAAGCGTTGGTGCAAACCCGGCAGGTGCTGGCCGGCGTGGACCTCGAAACGGGAGAAGTGCTCTGGTCGGAGAGGATTCCCGCCACCCGCGGCATGAATATTCTCACACCCACGGTGCATGAAGGAGACCTGTTCACCAGCAGCCACGGCGGCAAGACGTGGCTGTTCGAGTTGGCCAAGGACGGCGCCAAGGTGGTCGTCTCGCCGAAATGGGAAAGCAAACTGCAAGGCTACATGTCGTCGCCGGTGGTCATTGCAGGGCACGCCTACCTGCACATGAAGAACCAGCGGTTCGCCTGCATCGACCTACAGACGGGCAAGGAAAAATGGATCACCACGCCCTACGGCAAATACTGGAGCATGGTCGCCCAAGAGGACAAGATTCTTGCGCTGGACGAGCGGGGCGAACTGCTGCTGATCCGTGCGACTCCGGAAAAGTTCGACCTGCTGGAATCGCGCAAAATCAGCGAATCGCCGACCTGGGCGCACCTGGCGGTGTGCAACGGGCAGTTGTTCATACGCGAACAGAACGCCCTGGTCGCCTACGAATGGAAATAAGCATATCATGCAGCGGAATTCGCGAAGAATTCCGCAGCGCCAGAGAAACGCGTCGGCGCGCGCGTCGGAAGTCTAGGCGACTTCCGCTACGGCAGGTCGGAAATCTTGGCGACTAGCGCTACGCTTCGATCTTGCTGATCTTGACGCGGGTGTACATCTGGCGGTGCCCCGTCTTGCGGCGCGAGTTCTTGCGGCGACGGAACTTGCGAATGACCAGCTTGGGGCCTTGCTTCACGCCGATCACCTCCGCGATGACCGCGGCGCCGGAGAGCGTCGGCGCGCCCAATTGCAGGCCCCCTTCGCCGCCGCCGATCGCCAGCACGCTGTCGAACTTCAGTTCGGCGCCGGCGTCCAGATCGCTCCGCAAATCGACGTTCAGCTCCTGGCCTTCGACTACTTTGTATTGACGGCCGCTGTCGGCAATGATGGCGTACATGGTTCAGTCCGTAGGGATCTAGCTAGGTATCAGGGCGGGGAAAGAATCCCTTAATTTACCCCGCTCGGCCCTGGCTGTCTAGGCGGCGAAATGCGGTGCGACGGCGTGTTCGGGTCGTTTCTTGACGCGGACCTTTTGCCTGAAAATCACCCCAATAAAGCCGGTTGACTGAATTTATATAACCAACTAAAATAAGTCCGTTGTGTTATTTTATAGCTTCACGTAAATTGGAGTGAATAATGGCTAAGTCTAAATTTACTAATCCGTTTCGGCCTGGAGCCGGCCACATGCCCCCCTATCTAGCCGGACGTCGCACGGAGAAGGAGCAGTTTTTGAAACTGCTAGAGCAAGAAGTGGTTCTTGAAAACTTGGTACTAACAGGGCTTCGTGGGGTGGGAAAGACGGTGCTCCTGGATAAACTCAAGCCGCTCGCAATGGAGGCGAAGTGGTTGTGGGTTGGTACGGATTTATCGGAAACCGCCAGCGTTTCTGAGGATCAGATTTGCACGAGGCTGATCGCTGACTTGTCGGTCGTCACTGGCTCTTTGACACTGGACCAAAAGACCGATGAACGGCACATGGGATTTGGGCCAGCGCCTCAGGTGGAACGAAAGTTGACATTCGGAACCATGTTGCAGATTTTTAACTCAACCCCTGGCTTGCCAGCCGACAAACTTAAGGCACTGCTCGAAATAGCGTGGAACGTCTTAAAGGGGACTGGCATGAGTGGAATTGTTTTTGCCTACGACGAAGCACAAAACATGACGGACCACGCTGCCAGCCATGAGTATCCACTCTCTCTAATGCTCGATGTATTTCAGTCCATCCAGAGAAAGGGAGTTCCGTTCATGCTGTTACTTACTGGACTGCCCACGCTCTTTCCCAAGCTCGTTGAGGCGAGAACATACTCAGAGAGAATGTTCCATGTGGTATTTCTGGATCGGCTCAATCACAGCGAGTCCCATGAAGCGATTGTCAGGCCAGTAAAGGATTTGCCTACACAAATGTCGGACGAGTCCGTTGAATTGGTGATAAAGGAATCAGGTGGGTATCCGTATTTCCTTCAATTTATATGCCGTGAAGTATATGACGTATTCTTACGACACCCACCCAATGCAGAAGTTACGGTTCCGACTGCTGCCGTCAAGAGGAAACTAGACGCTGATTTTTTTGCTGGGCGATGGGCAAAGGCGTCTGACCGGCAGCGTGAATTACTTTTTGTAGTAGCCCACCTTCCGAACTGCGAAAAGGAATTTACGATCCGCGAGGTTGCCGACTGCTCCCAGACATTGCCAGTCAAGTCGTTTAGCAGCAGCCACATTAGCAGCATGTTTATAAAACTTTCGGAGGCTGGCCTAGTATATAAAAACAGGCATGGCAAGTACGCATTCGCCGTGCCCATGATGGGAGAGTTTATTTTGCGGCAGGCCGATCATCTTGACCTCGAATAACCCGCTTCAGTCATTATGGACTGCCGCTACGCCGAATAATCCCCAGGCGATTCGCCCAGGTCGACGATGCTGCATGCTTGCAGCGGGTTCAGCCCGGCGGCTTCGGCCGCTTGCACGAACTCGGCGCTCTCCGTGCCGGGGTTCAGGAAGAACTCGCGGGGCTGTTTGGCGGCCACTTGGGCCATCAGAGTAATGCCCACCGAAGGCGGCACGTAAAAGCTCACCCGATCAAGCGAGTCGACCGGCAGGTCGTCCAAGGAAGCATAGACCGGCAACCCCTCGATCTGGCCCCCCTTGGGATTGATCGGGAACACCTCATACCCCTGCTTGAGATGCGCGCGAACCGCCTTGTTGCCAAACTTCGAGCGGTCGCTGCTAGCGCCGACAATAGCCACCGTAGGTCGTTTGGTCATGGTGCATGTTGCAAGTTGGATGTTGCATGTTGGATGTTGTCGTTTAACCCGCAGCCGGAGGCGCAGGCGGGATCGGGAAGCGTCGTGCAGTGCCATCGACGCCGCGAGTTACACTAGTCGGCGCTGCGGATAACCGATTGGTGTCCCTTGCGGCTTTTGTTCTTCGCTTCATCCAGCCGGACGCCCGCCTGCGCCTCCGGCTACGGGTTAAACGATCCTTGAAATCCGAAATCCGAAATCCTTCACGGCCCTCTACGGCCGGGGATGGCGTCCGGCTCGCGGTTCTGGCGGGCGTGCCAGAACTTCCAGGCGTCGATGTCGTAATGGAAATCTTGCCCGCTGATCTCGACCAACGCCTTGAGCACCGATTCGTTCCGCAAATGCTCGGTCACCATTTTCGGTCCTTCGCCCATGCTGAGTCCGGTCGGACCGAAGCTGCCGTCGCTGCCGCGGCCGAAGCTTGAGCCGATCGATCCCGGCCCCCCTCCGCCGCCGCCGATCTGCCGACGGTGCTTGGTCACCAGTGCTTCAATGAGTGGACCGATCGCCTGCCGATCGCCCAACCGCCCCAGGCCGAGTGCGGCCCGATTGATCAGGTGATTCTCATACTTCTTGTTCAAGCCCTTGATGTACAGCGCCGTGGCAGACGGCGGCTTGTATTTTTCCATGAGGTCGAGACAGTCGTAGCGAAAGTCCTCGCTCTCGTCTTGCACCGAGGCCTCGACCACCGCCCCCACCGAAAACGGCGTGTTGAGCCGAATCAGCACCTCGGCCAGCAGTTTCTTATCGCGGTAGACGCGGGTCCGCTTGAGTTGATCCGCCAGCGCCGGTGCGGCGGTCACGTCGTTGATCGCGGCCAGGCTGTCGCGGGCCTCGGGATCGCGGCGGGTATTGAGTTGGCCCACCCAGCGATCGACTTGCTGCTTCCAGCGGTTCTCCGCCTCGGTCGCCTTCTGCTTTTCCTCGATCAGTTGCACTTCCTGCGGCGTCCGCCACCGCTTGTTGTAGTAGACAAAGCCTTGCGACTCCATCTTCTCCTCGAAGGTCATCCATCTGCCGTCCACTTTCTGATACCGCAGCAGCCGCCGGGCGTCGGCGTTCTCGAAATCGAGTTCGAGCACCTTGCGCAAGTGATGTTCGCGTTCGCCCTGCAAATAGTTGTTGCCGCACCAGTCGGCCAACTTCAAATGGGCCTCGACCGTTTCCGGAGCCTTGAGCCGGAGCTGTTCATATTCGATCTGGTTGTCACGCTGCGACTCCACCTCCACCACCTGCTTGGCGTCGAGCATGACGTCGACCCCTAAATAGGTTCGCACCTGATACGACTTGCGGGGCTGTTCGTCCTTGTTGAGCAACTCGCCGCGCAGCTCGCCGCCGGTCGCCAGCCGAAAAATATCGGCCGCGACGGGCGCCGGCAGGGACCACAGCCCCCCGGCAAGCAGTAGCAGCAATGAACGGAGCCAGGTCATAACGGTTCTCTCGAGAAACAGTTCTCTTCAGAAACAGTGCGAACTGTTGTATTATAGGTGAAACCGCCGCCACATCGCAAATAATCAGCGTGCCTGGGGCCAGTGACTGGAGCCTCTGGCCACAGCGTGCCAAACGCGACGAGACGCCGCGGACACGTGAATTATGGCGGCGAGACGCCGCCATCACGATTGCTAGGCGGCGAGTCCCCGCCATCACGTTGATTGGGACGCCGCCACCACGGTTGGTTCCGTTTATCACGTCTGCACGGATTATCTGCATGAGTACCGCCGCCGAGGAACATCGCGAGCAGGCCCCAGTGTCGGTTTGCTGCGCGGTAGTGACGATCAGCGACACCCGCACCGTCGCCACCGACCGGGGCGGCGCGTTGCTGATCGATCTGCTGCAAGCGGCCGGGCACGAGGTAACAAGCCGGGCGATCGTCCCGGACGACGCGGTGGCAATCGCCGAGCAACTGTCGGCGATGTTGGAGAACGACGAAGTGCAGGCGGTGCTGCTAACCGGCGGTACCGGCATTTCGGCCCGGGACCAGACGCATGAGACGATCTCGCAACTGCTCACTAAGCCGCTGCCCGGCTACGGCGAGCTATTCCGCCTGCTCAGCTACCAGGAGATCGGGGCCGCGGCGATGCTCAGCCGAGCGATCGGCGGGCTGGCGGGGCGCACCGTGGTGCTGACCATGCCCGGCTCAACGGCCGCAGTGAGGCTGGCCATGGAAAAACTGATCCTGCCGGAACTAGGGCATCTGGTGTTCGAGGCGCGGAAGTAACGGATTTGTCGAGGGAACTTGTCGGCGCTCTGGACCGTCAAAATATTCTGTTGCTTACCCTTCACCAGGAGACCAACCATGAAACCGCTTGCCACCGCCCTTGTCGCCGCTGTTGCCGTGCTTGCCTTGTCCGCCAAGGCGGACGCCACCCCCCCGATTGTTCAGCTTGATGGCATTCAGCCCCAGGCGAACATTTTCGAGGCCGCCAGCCGGACTGAGCCGCTGGTCATCAAATCGAAGGAACAGGCGGCCGAACAGTTCGGCCCGCAGGCGTTGGCCAAGTTGGAGGAGGTGGTCGACTTCGACGAGCAGTTCGTGCTGGTCTTCGCTTGGCGCGGCTCAGGGCAGGACAAGCTGGACTACCTGGTCGCCGAGTCGTTCCCCGAGCAGATCACCTTCAATTACACGCCCGGCCGCACGCGCGATTTGCGACCGCACGTTTACATCTTCGCGTTGCGGAACAACGTGACGTGGAGCGTGCGATAGGTCGGACTGGCCGGCGTGCCGACGCTGCCAGCATCGGCCACGGTGTTTGTTCGCGCTGCCGACGCTGGCAGCTTCGGCCACGGGGCGTAGCACCACCACAAAAACGGTCCGTTTCGGCAAAAAACTGCCCTTTGCGCCGCGCCGCCCCTTGCGTATCGTACCGCGCCTGAAATCATTCTCCGGCCTGCTGCCGCAATGGAGTGCTGGCAGTCCGGGCGTCGCTTGCGCGTCGTCACTCGAATCTTGCCGTGCCCAGGGAGGGGCTTATGCCGCGCTTATCGCTCATGATCGTGGCCGTTCTGTTGGCCGTCGGCGGTTACGTCTTCAATCAGCATTTCGAGCTGGACGGCGTCAGCGGCATTCAAGTCAAGCCGCGGACGGCGGTCCAGACCACCGACGTCGCCGGCGGCGTGCCTGCCCGAGCGACCGACACCATTCGTATCTGCACGTTCAATATCCAGGTCTTTGGGCAGAGCAAGCTCGAAAAGCCCGAGGTGATGGACGTGCTCGCCCAAGTGGTGCGGCGGTTCGATGTGGTGGCCATCCAAGAGATTCGCAGCCTCGAACAAGACGTGATGCCGCGGTTCGTGCAGTTGATTAACGCCACGGGCCGCCGCTACGACTATGTGATCGGCCCGCGCCTGGGGCGCACCGTGAGCAAGGAACAGTACGCCTTCGTGTTCGACACGGAGACGATTCAAACCGACCGCTCGGCGCTCTACACGCTGGCCGATCCCGACGACCTGCTGCATCGCGAGCCGTTGGTCGGCTGGTTCCGCGCCCGCGGCCCGCCGGCCGATCAGGCGTTTACCTTCACACTGGTTAACATCCACACCGATCCGGACGAAGTCAGTCTGGAACTGAACGTGCTCGACGACGCCTACCGCGCAATCATGAACGACGATCGCCGCGAGGACGACGTGATCCTGCTCGGCGACTTTAACGCCGCGCCGGACAAGTTCGGCCAGCTTGGCGAGGTCTCTGGCATCATGGCGGTGATTACCGACCAGCCCACGAACACCCGCGGCACCAAACTGTACGACAACATCCTGTTCCGCCCTGAAGCCACCCGCGAGTTCACCGGCCGGGCCGGCGTACTGGACCTGATGCGCGAGTTCAATCTGACGATGGAGCAGGCGCTGCAGGTGTCCGACCACTTTCCGGTGTGGGCGGAGTTCAGCGTGTACGAAGGCGGCCGCATGGGCGACATCGCCGAACGGCCCGGCACAACGCCGCGGTGATACGAAATCCTAAATTCGAAATCCTAAATCCTAAATCCTAAACAAATATGAATGACCGAAACCGTTCCGCGGGGTTTTCGGTCATTCAGTATTCGAATTTGTTTAGGATTTAGAAATTGGAATTTCGATTTTCAGACATCAATCCAGTCTCCTTATGGCTTCATTCGCCCAGGGGCTGTTGGGCGACAGATCCAGAAACGCCTTCCAATGCAGCTCCGCTTCGTCGCGGCGATCGAGATCGTCCAGCGCGCGAGCCAGGTGATAGTGGGCGTCGGCGTAATCGGCATGCACGGACAGCGCCCCCTCGAACGCCGCCACCGCCAGCAGCGGCTTGCCGTTCTCGGCCAGCACGCAGCCCAGGTTCGCCCTGGCTTCGACGAAGTTTTCGTCCATTTCAATCGTGGCGTAGTAGCGCTCCCGCGCGGCGTCGACTTCTCCCATGCGATACAGCAGTTCGGCCAGGCGGAAATTGATCTCCGCCATCGGGCCGGCGGCGGCCAGCGCCGCGCGGTACATTTCGGCGGCCAATTCCAGTTGGCCGTCGTCCTCCAGTTCCTCGGCCAGACTGATCATCGAATCGATGCTGGAGATCGTCTCCTCGACCGGTGCGTGCCGCAGCATCGACAACACCGACTCGCCCGCGTCGCGGGGCGGCGAAGATTCTTCCGAGCGCCGCTCGGTCGCCTCGAAGTCGAACCGCAACTGCCCGCCCGGCTCGAGCAGGCCGTCTCCTTGCCGCAGCAAAAGCTGCTTGCCCTCGACGATGATCGAAAGCTGCGCCAGCGGACGCTCCACGCCGGGAATCAGCTTGGCCAGCGCCGCCAGCTTTTTCTCCAGCGCCGCCGGCGAGATGCCGGTGGCCAGCAGCGCCGCCAGCCGTCGGGCGGTGGCGACTTCCTGAAAATCGAAGTACGCCAGCCGCCGCACTTCAGTCGCCGGTTGAATCAAGCCGCGGCGATGCCAACGGCGGACGACCGAAACGGGCACCTTGAGCAGTTCGGCCAGCATGGCGGGGGTGTACAGCCGCTTGACGTCGGCGCTGGTCTCGGCGTCGACCAGCCCCAGCCGCTGCCAAAGCTGCGTTTCGCTTAGCACTTTGAGCCGGCCGGAATAGACGGCTTGTTGCGTGGCGTCGTCGAACAGCTTTTCCACCTCCGACAGTTCGCCGACGCCGGCGACGTCCCCCAGCGGAAGCTCTTGCTCGCCAACGACCAGCACGTCCGCCTCGTCGCTGTCCGCATCGACGACCAGCCCGCCGGCGTCGCGGATCAACTTGGCGGCGTCCCGCTTGCTCATGCCGGCCAACTTGCCTAACAACGCAAACGCCAATCCCCGCACAGGCGCAGCCCCCGGCTCCGCCGCCGCAAGGCGCTCATAGGGAGGCGGTTCGGATTGAAAAGTGGTCGACATGGGTTTTGAGGCTTGAGGCTTGAGGCTTGAGGCTGGAGGTTTCAGGTTTCAGGTTTCAGGTTTCAGGTTTCAGGTTTCAGGGTTCAGGGTTCAGGGTTCAGGGTTCAGAGGCCATGTTATTACTCTTAGTTGGCCCATGCCCCCTGCCGCCTTGCGCGGCAGGAGCCAAAGTTTGTTAGCTAACGGGCACGCTGCAACAAGCCGCCCCCTGTCCGGCTTGACCGGCAGGAGC
>JBGTJT010000310.1:0-2738 GCA_041744995.1 Pirellulales bacterium
GTGCTCGGCCGCCCCACGATTCTCCCGATGCCGGCCTTTGCCGCCCGGCTGGCGCTGGGCGAAATGGCCGACGCCCTGATACTCTGCAGCGCCCGCGTGCTGCCGGCCGCCTTGGAACGAGCGGGATACGAGTTTCACGACCCGAAACTAGAACCGGCGCTGCGGAAGATGTTGGGGAGGTGAATTTCTAAATTCCAAATCCTAAATCCTAAACAAATCAGAATGTTTCAAATTCGAATGCCAGAAACGTTGGCGTCCGACCGTTTTGGACATTGGAACATTCCGGTATTCGAACATTGTTTAGGATTTCGATATTCGGATTTAGAATTTCGACACTCACAAAGGTTAATCTCTCTTTTGAATAAACAGATGGGTTCCTTTTTTGTTCGACGTGACCACGTCGGGCAGGCCGTCGCCGTTGACGTCGATCACTTGAAACTGCGTGCCGGGGCCGCTGTCATGGTCGATTTGATGCGCCGTCCAAGACGGCTTGCCCGACTCCGTTGTGAGTTCATACCAGAACATCACCGCCGGATCGTTGCCGCCTGGGTCGCGTCCGCCGTGCGCCCACCAGCGCTTGCCGGTGACGAAGTCGGGGCGGCCGTTGCCGTTGATGTCGGCCAATCGCAAGGCGTGGGTTTGCGAGTAGGAGTCGTCAATGGTGTGCGTCTTCCAGCCCTCTTCGGTCTGCTCGTGCCACCAGATGCCGTAGTTGTGGGCGCTGCTGCTGAGCACGTCGGCGTCGCCGTCGCCGTCGAAGTCGAACACATGCATGTCGGCGGCGTCCTTGCCCAACGGGGCGGAGTGAAAAGTCCATTCCTCGACGTCCCTATCGCCCGGGTTCTCCCACCAGCCTTGCGGCACGACGATGTCCTGGTGGCCGTCGCCGTTGATATCGCCGACGCCCAACCCGTGGGCGTACTTTTTCGTGCCGGCCGTCCCCGGTGCGGAGATGGTTTGGATGCTCCACGGATCTTCCGGCCGCTCGCCGCGCCGCATGATCGCCATCCGGCGTTGCGGCCCGTCGGGCTGCTTCGGATCCGGGCTGATCGCGGCGATCAGCGCCCGTTTTCCGTCGCCGTCGATGTCGACGTATTGCGGGCTTTCGTTGTTGGTGACCGCCGTGAGCAGATGCTTTTTCCAAGGACCGGGTTCATTGCGGGGATTCTCAAACCACCAGGTCTGTTCGCCGGGAAAGCCGACCAGGATATAGTCGGGCCAGCCGTTGCCGTTGAGATCGTCGGCGAAGTTGGCGAACGAACCGCTGTAGCTCTTCGGATCGTGCTCCTCGGCCTCCGAGAAGATCGGCACCATTTTCCAGTCCGGCGCGGCGTAGTAAACGCTGCCGGCGGCGATGTCGAGCTTGCCGTCGTTGTTGAAGTCGGCCACGGCGACCCCCTCGCTGCGAAACTTCGGATCGAGCTGAATCTTCTCGAATCTAATCTTGAGCGGTTCCTCGGCCGGGGCGCGATTCGCGGCGACAGTGAATGCGGCAATCAAGACAAGTGCGAACGCCGGTACGGTTGTTCGGTGAATGGACATCAAGTGCTCCATGAGGTGGGATTATCAGAGGGACCGCCGCCAGCGACGACACTCTCCAGCATACCCGCTGGCGACCGCCGATACAAAAGAAGCCCGCCCGAAGGAGAAGGAAGCGGGCGCGACGCCCCCAATTTACTTGGAAATGCCCCATATAGAACGTCTGCATTTGCTTCGCCCTATCGCATGTCAGGCTCAGGGTCTGTTTGAACAGGAGAGAACTGAGATAACCGAGAAGTCGAGTCTCTGTTGCCTCCATATCCGCTCTGTTTCCCTTAAGAGATGTTTGTAATGCGTTCGCCGACTCAAGTGCCAGTCAAGAGCTTGGACTACGAAGAGCACGAAGAAGGAACGACTGAGAGAATGGAGCGGTGATTCGCTGCCCTGGTTGCAAACAGGAGTAAACAGAGCGAAAAGGAGGAAACAGAGAACCTTTTCTTTGTTCTCTCTGTTTCCTTCTGTTCAAATCACTCGACGGATCCGAAGGTTGTTTTAGATTGCTTCTTTGGGAGCGGCTTGCCATGATTGAACATCACGTTCCCACGATCCGCATTCGGCGGCTGAACGACGCCGCTTGGCACAGCGGCGGCGATTATGTGCTCTATTGGATGATCGCTCAGCGGCGGCCGTGCTACAACTTTGCGCTCGATCGGGCGATCGAACTCTGCCGCGAACTCGACAAGCCGCTGGTGGTGCTGGAGGCGTTGCGGTGCGACTATCGGTGGGCCAGCGATCGGCTGCATACATTCGTTATTCAAGGCATGGCGGACAACACCAAGTCGTTCGCCGACTGCGGCGTGTGCTACCATCCGTTCGTCGAGCGCCGGCGGGGGGAGGGAAGGGGACTGCTGCACGCGCTGGCCGAGCGGGCGGCGGCGGTCGTGACCGACGAGTATCCCTGCTTCTTTCTGCCTCAAATGGTCGCGGCGGCGGCACGCCAGATCGCCTGTCCCTTGGAGGCGGTCGATGGCAATGGATTGCTGCCGTTGCGGGCCGCCGCTCGCGAGTTCGCCCGCGCTTACGATTTTCGCCGGTTCCTGCAAAAGAATCTGCCGCCGCATCTACATGAGTTTCCTCAACGGCAGCCGCTCGACCGGGTCGCCGAGTTGGGCGAGGCGGTCGTCCCGCGACAGGTGGTAGCCGACTGGCCGGCGGTCTCCGCCGCCGAACTGGCAGCGCCCCAGCGGTGGCTTGCCGAG
>JBGTJT010000311.1:0-8582 GCA_041744995.1 Pirellulales bacterium
GTTTCCTCTTGATCTTCACGAACCTCGCTACGCCAGTGACCTTCTTCCAAGGATTGCCCTGCGGATTGCCAAAGACCGTCATTTGAGAGTTGGGCTTCTCCGCGAGCAGCCTCCGCGTCATGTCCGCGACGTCCGACCGGATGGGAATCTTGCGAGTCTTCTTCGTTTTCGACGAATAGACACGCCACATCATGCCGCGTGGCGTCTCCAAAACATCGGCTGGCGTCAGCTTGGCCAACTCGCAGAATGGCCTGAGCCCCGTTCCCACCGCGGCGAAGAGAAAGTCGGCATACGGTTGGTCCGTGGCTCCGTAAATTGCCTGTTCGTCTTCCTCGCTAAAGGAATGGAGTCGCGGGCGTGGCGGCGGTTTCTTCAAACCCTTGAGCGCGTGAGGCACGTCATGCTCTTCTTGCGCATGGTTGAACGCCGCTAACACGATGGCGATCGCATTGCGACGCGTCACCGGCGACCGCCATGTGGCATGGTTGTCCACCCAATGCTGAACATGTCCCTTCTTGAGTTGCGAGACCGGCAAGGCTCCGCAATATTCACAAAAGTCATTCAGCAAGCGCCGGACTCCATCACGATACTCGCCGTTCAAGGAACCATTGATCGCGCGATGGTCGCAATGCTCTATGAATACCGAGCAGACTTTCGCGACGTGCCATTCTTCTCGAATCGTTGGCTCGGGAGTCGGTTTCCAGTCGCCGGCTGCTCGGATTCGCGCCAGGGCCAGTTCAGCGCTCTTCCGGCTATCTTTGCCTCGAATCCGCTTTCCGTTTTCATCAACCAACGGCACTCGCTTCTTCGTGCCGGGCGGCGTGTAGTACCAACTGTCCGTTTGCGACCAATACCAGGCCGACCCTCGCGATCGTCGCCGCCTTGTTGCGGTTGTCATTTCCATGCCCACCTTTGAATTTGGTTCGACTGCTACCGCGGACGATTTGGTCGAGCCGCTTTCGACTTCGCTGCGCTTTTTGAGGCACGCCTTTGTTTTGTGGCCACGGCGCCGGATTCCGCTTTTCGGCTCGCGGTATCCTTGGTTCGCGTCGTTTCCGCTCGCGGTGCTTCACCGATGGCGGCCCAGAGCGGGTCTTGGTAATGCTGGCCCCATTCTTTTCCGTAATGATCGAAGGCGACCTTCGGCGTATCGCCCATCAATTCCGCCAGCGTTTCGATCGAGCAACCTACGCCCCCGGTCCAATAGCCGCTGAGCATCCGGTGCGCGAAGGTATGCCTGCAGGTGTAGCTTGAATACTTCGACTTGATCGGATCCTCGTTCCAGCCCAGCTTATTCTTTAGCCCCAGAAACCGAACCACGCCAGTCATCCGCTTCCAAGGCCGCCCCTGAGTGTTCCGAAACAACGGGATGCCAGAACCGCGCGGGGCGGTCTTTATTAGCTTACGGGCCATTTCTGCCACCTCAGGCCGGATCGGGATCTTGCGAGTCTTTTTCGTCTTGGACGAATAGACACGCCACATCATGCCGCGATCCGCCTCTTCCACGTCGTCGGCGGTGATCGTCGCCAATTCGCAGTAAGGTCGCAGGCCCGTATGCAGGGCGGCAAACAGAAAATCTCGGAAGCACGGTTCCGTGGCCTTGTAGAGAACCTGTTCGTCCTCCGGGTTGATCGAGTGCAGTCGCGGTTTGGGCGCCGGCTTTTTCATTCCCTTCAATGGATTGGCAATCCCAAACATCTCTTCCGCACGATTGAACGCGGCCTGGACAACCGAAATCACCCCGCGATGCGTTTCCGTACTGCGCCACGTCTTGTGCGATTCGATCCAGGTCGCGATATGCCCCTTCTTGAGTTCCGCGACCTTCATCGCGCCGCAGTGGGAACAGAGAGCGTTCAGCCAGCGGACCGTGTTGTCGTAATGGCTCTTGCTGATCGAACCGTTTTCCCAGCCGCGTTCGCAGTACTGGATATAGTCCGAGCACACACGGGCGACAAGCCACTCGCCGTAATTGACCGTCGAGCTATCTTGCTCTCCATCCCACGTCAGCTTCTCTTTAGCCAGCGCGACCTCGGCGGCTTGTTTTTTCTCTTTGCCCCGAATCCGCTCGCCTTTCTCGTCAAACAAGGCCATGCGCTTCTTGGTTCCCGGCATGGTGTAGTACCAGCAATCGGTCTGCTTCCAATGCCAGGCCGAGCCGTGCGACTGGCGTCGCGTTTTTCGCTTCCTACCCATTTATCGCGCCCTTCCACAAACTTTTCACGATCGTCCTGATATGATTGACCAGGCGCGGCCGGTAACAGATACTGAAATGACGACCAGTCCGTCTAAATAACTGCTCCGACCCACGCCGGTCAAAAAGATCCACCATGCCTACGACGCAAACACGCATCTCAACGTTAACTGCTCATTTACTACACGGAATTGCTACACTTATACTTATCAGCTTCACGGCGAGTCCGTCAATACATGCTGAAAATAAAGGGCAAAAAGCCGGTACTGGTCGTGTACCTAATATCGTACTCATACTTGCGGACGACATGGGCTACGAGGCTGTCTCGAGCAACGGCAGCGAGTCGTGCCACACGCCGAACCTCGACAAGTTGGCAGCCGAGGGCGTCCGCTTCACCAACGCCTTTTCCAACCCGATCTGTACGCCGTCGCGCGTCAAGCTCATGACGGGGCAGTACAACGTCCGCAACTACGTGAAGTTCGGCGAGTTGGATCGCGGGCAGACGACTTTCGCGCATCAATTGAAGAAGGCAGGCTATGTCACCTGCATCGCGGGGAAATGGCAGTTGGGCAGTCAAGTCGACTCGCCCCGACACTTCGGCTTCGACGAGGCCTGCCTGTGGCAGCACACGCGGCCCAGGGAGCGCAGCGCCGACGGGAAAAAGGTGGACAGCCGCTTCGTCAACCCGCGGTTCGAGATCAACGGCGTCGAGAAGGACTACGACAACGGCGAGTACGGCCCGCAGGTGTGTGCCGATTTCATCTGCGACTTCATCGAGACCAACAAGGACAAGCCTTTCGCCGTCTACTACCCGATGCTGCTGACCCACTGTCCCTTCGACCCGACCCCCGACTCCCGCGACTGGGACCCCAACCGCCCCGGCTCCACCACCTACAAAGGCGACCTGAACGATCCACAGCGACACTTCGTCGACATGGTGGCCTATGCCGACAAGTTGGTCGGGCAGATCGTGGCACAGTTGGAAAAGTCCGGCGTACGGGACAACACACTCGTGATCTTCACGGGCGACAACGGCACCGACAAGCCGATCGTGACGCGCTGGAACGGTACCAAGGTGGCTGGCGGCAAGGGGAGCATGGACGACGAGGGGATACGGGTTCCCTTCATCGTCAACTGGCCGGCGGGCATCAAGCAGCCGGGCCGCGCCGCCGACGACCTGCTGGAATTCAGCGACCTCATGCCGACCCTCTGCGAGGCCACCGGCGCCAAGCTGCCCGAAGACTACCCTGGCGACGGCATCAGCATCCTGCCCATACTGCAAGACAAGGCCGACGCCCGCAAGAAGGATTGGATCTACATCTGGTATCGCGGCGAGGTCATGGTTCGCAACGAGCAATACGAGGTGCGGGCTCAAGAGAACCTTGCCCGGCCCACTTTCACCCGTTACGAGGGGCCGTTTAACGGCAAGCAGGTGAACGAATCCGACCTGACGGAGCAAGAACAGGCCATCGAGGAACAGTTCATGGCCACCCTGGCCCGCCTTGCCAAGACGCGCGGGACGAGCTTGGGCGGATCGAAGAAAGACAAGAATTGAGAGTTTCGGGCTGGCAACGAGCTACCGCTCGCTGAACTGTCACCCGCAGCAGTGCATGGCAAGGACAACCTCAACCGTGCTACCCCGCCGTTGCCGCCAAGCACTATCTGCAACTGACCGACGAGCATTTCCAAGCGTCGCAAAATCCGGCGCACTCCATGAAGGAACATGGCGGATCAGCAGCGCACAAAAAAAGCGGAACCCCCAAAAAACACGGGAAATTCCGCAATCTGCCGCAGTGTGCATCTGTACATAGTGGGCGACACTGGACTCGAACCAGTGACCTCAGCCGTGTGAAAGCTGCGCTCTAACCAACTGAGCTAGCCGCCCGCGGGGACTCTCTTCAAGTATGTCACCGGTGTGCGGCTTGCGGTTCGCCGTGGCCGGGACTTTTGTACCATACTATTTTCGGCCCAAACGTCAAGATGGTGAGACCCTGTTTACGCCCGCGGTGGGCGTGGGCTGAAGCGATCAATCTGGCCGCCCCCATCATTGCGTTGCCGGAGGGGGCAGTTTTAAGGCCCGGTAGATCCGCGCGTCGAGCAGACTTGCCGCCTCGAAGGCGGCGCCAGTGAAGTCATGCTTCGAGCTATGGTCGCCAGGCACCGCCACGGCGAACGCTCCGCTGCGGACCGCCGCGCGGCAGCCGTTTTCGCTGTCTTCCAGCACCATCATTTGTTGCGGGTCGCGATTCAACCGCGCGGCGGCTGTGCGGTAAATTTCCGGATCGGGTTTGCCGCGCACGACGTCCTCGGCCGAGAGGATAAACTCGAACCGCGACCCAAGGTCGAATCGCGACAAAATATCCGTCACGAAGCGGCGGGAGCTGCTGGTGGCCACTCCCTTGGGAATTTCGGCGGCTTCCAAGGCGTCCAGCAGTTCCAGGCATCCGGGCATCGGCGCCAAGTGTGAATCGAGCAGGGGAAGAAAAATGTCGGTCGATTCGCTGGTCAGTGTGTCGACGGTGTCGCCATCCAGTTGATGGTAGTCAATCATGATCTGCAGCGAGATGTTGCCGGGGCGGCCCATCATCTGGTGCAGCAGTTCGTCGGTAAACTGCTTGCCGCGCCGACGGCATAGTTCGCGGCCGACCTGCGGGTAAAGCAGCTCGGTATTGAACATCAGGCCGTCGAGATCGAACACGACGGCGGAAAGATCAGGTGGCGTCGCCATCATCAAAGTGCCCTAGTAGTATGCAGTCTGTATCCCGATTTGCGATTGGCCTGTGGCATTTGCGCATTCCACGCTATCTCCTCTTCCAGGAGCAACGATTTCAGTTCGCCGAGAATCATGCTCGTTGCGCCCCAGATGCGGTGACCGCCCGAGTCGATGCAGGGAGCGGTAAATTGCAGTCCTCTTCGCCGCTGTCGGATGCGTCCCAGGCAGCGGTCGTCGAGCAAATCGGCCAGCGGCAAGGCGACCAGGGCGGTCACTTCAGCGGGGCTGGGCCGCCATTGCGGTTCGTCCTCGCACCAGGCGACCCACGGTGTAACCCAAAAATTGCTCACCCACACATACAGCGGCGACAACCGGCCCAGCATTGTCAATTGCGATTCGGCAACGCCTAGCTCCTCTTCCAGTTCCCGCAGCGCCGCCTGACGGAGCGATTCGTCCGGCTCGACCATTCCGCCCGGCAGACAAATTTGGCCTCCATGATGCGGCAGATTGCTGGGGCGTTGCGTGAGGATGATCTTCCACGTGCCGCGCTGCGGGCCGCTCTGCTCAGGATAGAGCAGCACCACCACGGCCGCCGCGCGGGCGTCGTGCGGCGGCGGTCCGGCGTGACGGCCGAAGTTCAACTCCGCCTCGAACTGTCGCTGCGCGGCGACGCCGGGCAACTCTCGTTGCAGTCGCTTGGCAAGCCATTCAGGCAGCTTTCGATTGCCGCTGGTCTTCATGTCGTTGTCGCTCTTGATCGCGCAGCAGTCGCCGTTTGATCTTGCCGCTGGTCGTTTTAGGAAGCGCTTCCACAAACTCTATTCTACGCGGATATTTATACGGGGCGAGATTTTCCTTGACCCAGCCGGCCAATTCTTGCCGCATGCCGTCGTCGGCGACGAAGCTTTCCCGCAGCACGACAAAGACCTTCACCACGGCCCCGCGAACGTCGTCGGGACTTTCCACCGCCGCCGACTCCAGCACCGACGGGTGTTCCGCCAGGCAGCTTTCCACCTCGAACGGCGAAATCCGGTAGCCGGCCGCGTTGATCACGTCGTCGGCCCGGGCGCGGAACCAGTAGCGGCCTTCACTATCTTGCTCCAATACGTCGCCCGAGTAGTACCACTCACCACGGAAGATCTCCGCCGTCTGCTCTGGTTTGCGCCAATACTCCTTCATCATGCCCGGGTGCGAATCGCGCCGCAGGCAGAGCACCCCCGGCGACCCCGGCGGCACCGGCTGCATTTGTTCGTCCAGCAGGCGAATCTCGGTGCCCGGGCTGGGGCGTCCGCAACTGCCCGGCAATTGCGGCAGGCCCAGCATGTTGAAGCAATAAACCATGCACTCGCTCATGCCGATACCGTCGAGCGGCTCGAAACCCATCGTCTTCTTGACCGAGGCAATCGTATCGGGCGGCAACGGCTCGCCGGCGCTCACGCCATGCCGCAGGCTGGCGAAATGCTCCCGCCGGGCGTGTTCGCTGGCGATCAACAGGCGATAGATCGTGGGCGTGGCCGTGAAGTTGGTAATGCGGTATTTCTGAAACAGGCGCAGCCAATCCTCGGCGCGAAAGCGACCGTCGATCGGATGGTACAGCACGGTCTCGATCCCTGCCCGCATCGAGTACAGGAAGGTGCTGGCCACCGGCAACAACCAGCCGACTTCGGCCGGACAGGCGCACACGTCGTGCGGTTGATAGTCGTGCCAATGCTCGATCAGCGGATCGTAGGAGATGGGATAGCGATGGTAATGCACCACCCCCTTCGGATCGCCGGTGGTTCCAGACGTGTAGGCGATGAAGGCGACGTCGTCGTGGGCTGTATCGGCCGACTCGAACTGTGGATCCCCGCCGGACAGCAACTCCCAAAAATCGAGTTCCCCGTCGCAGTGAGCCACGTCGGCATACGCAACGGTGACGACATGGGCGACGCTGGGAGCGGTGGCCAGGGCTTCACGCACTTCGCCAGCCAGCGGCGTGGTGGTGATCACGGCGATCGCTTCGGAATCGCGCAAGCGGTAGGCGATTTCCGAGGCGCGAAACTGCGTGCTGGAGGGAATGAACACGGCGCCCAGTTTGGCGATTCCCAACGCCGCGATGTAGAACTCCGCAAGGTTCGGCATGCGGAGCAATACGCGGTCGCCGCGGCGAACGCCCAGCCGCGACAAGGCGGAAGCGAGGCGACTGCTCGCTTCGTCCATTTGCCGGTAGGTATAACTGCGCGTCTCGCCGGCGGAGTTCTCCCACCGCAGGCACACCTTCTCGCCAAGTCCCGCTTCCACTTGTCCGCGGGTTAGCGCGTGACCCAGATTGTAGCGATCGGGGATCGAGGCCCACGGATCGGTTTCGCTCCAGAGTGTGTTGTAATCGAGTTGGTTACCATTCGCCATCGTTTCGACCTCCCTGTCGATAAACTGCGCTATCGTGATCGCGCGTGACTATTGCATTGCCCCTGCGGCGCCGTGCCGGGGCCTCACCCAGTGGTTCAAAATGCTTCAATTGGTTTCGGCGGGCGCCGCGACAGGCGGCCCGGCGGGGGCCAACTGATAGATTGCATAGGAATCGTTACGATAAATGAGCGGCAATGCAAGACGAGGTTCCGCCTCGGTGAGCAAATAATGGGCTTGATACCGGCCTCCCAGGGCGCGCAACTGCTGCGGCGTCAGCTCGGTCAACGAGCGCCGCCAGCGGTCGCCGTCGCGGTGAATCGCCCGCACGCGGGTCCACCACTCGTCGGTGGAAGGGGCATCCTGCGGCATTTCCTTCCAATTCACTACTTCGGATCGTCCGGCGTACCACTTGAACGTCGAGTTGTGCATCGGCGTGAGAAACACTGAATCGGGATGGGTGTTGTCGGCGGCGGCCCGGCAAACGTCGACCCAATCAAGGTACTGTTCGTTCGTCTTGACCAGCTTGGAATCCGCGGCAGAGATGATTTTGCCATGCCGCAGATAGATCGCCTCGCCTAAATGCCAGCCAGCTAGCAACACCAGCAATGCTAGCACTGCCGGGACAACACGGCGGTGCCGTCGCTGCTCGACCGCCAGTGCCTTGCAGAGCAACAGCGAGGTTCCCAGCGGGACCATCACGTCGGACAGGCGAAACAGATAGTAGCGCAACACGCCGGCGGCGGCCGACTCGTTATCTCGGAACAGGATGGCGACGACAAAACCGGCCAGCGAGATCAGCAAGCTGCCGACCACGAATAGGCTCAACCGCCGCGCGCGGCCGCCGCGCCGCAGTCGCCACGCCAACGCTCCAAAGAACAGGCTCAGGCCGGCGAACCGCAGCCCGAACTCGCCGCCGAGCGGCGTGGTGAACCTGCCGGCAAACCAGAACTTGCCGGGGTCCAAATGATGGTTCAGCCGGTGGAACACCTGGATCCGCGCGGCGCGGTCGACGACTTCCGGTTCGGCGAGCGTCGTGGTGGTCAGGGCGGCCCACAATCCGGGCGAGGCCAGCAGCAGCCCCAGGAACATGAACGGAAAAATGTCGAGAAAGCGGGCCTGTTTGCGACCGGCGACCAGCCAGCAAAATCCGGCGGCGATCACGCTCCAGCCGCCGACCAGCACATGCAACGACGAGGCCGCGCCAAACCACAACCAGCAGGCTCGCCAACGGCCACGCACCATTGCCGCCAGCCCCAGCAGCACCAGTCCATAGGCGAAGCCTTTCCCTTC
>JBGTJT010000312.1:0-2938 GCA_041744995.1 Pirellulales bacterium
AGACGTGTGCTCTTCCGATCTGGTCGGCTCCGGCATCAACACGCATCCGGAGTTCGGCAGCCGAGTGGCGGCCGTCCTGGCCAAGGAGACGGGCTTGGAGTTTCGCGAGGCAGTCGACCACTTCGAGGCGAACGCCCAGCGCGACGGCCTGGTCGAATGCCACGGCGAGTTGAAAACGATCGCCAGCACGCTGTTCAATGTCTCCAACAATATCCGCTGGCTTGGCTCGGGGCCGCGGTGCGGGTTCTATGAGATCAAGCTGCCGGATCGCCAGCCCGGCAGTTCCATCATGCCCGGCAAGGTCAATCCGGTAATGTGCGAAAGCATGATGCAGGTGACCGCCCGGGTGATGGGCAACGACCAGGCAATCACGATCGCCGGCGCCGCCGGCGGGCAGTTTCAATTGAACATCATGATGCCGATGATGGGGCAGACCACGCTGGAGAGCATCCACCTGCTCGCCGCTTGCACGGCGGCCTTCAACGATCTGTGCGCCGTCGACATGGAGGCCAACGAAGCGGCCTGCGAGGCGGCCGTGGAGAAAAGCTTGTCGATGGTGACCAGCTTGAATCCGCACATCGGTTATGAAAAGGCGGCCAAGTTGGCCAAGGAAGCGTTCGCGACCGGCAAGACGATTCGCGAACTGTGCCAAGAACAGAACGTGCTGCCGGAGGAGCAACTCAACGAAGCGCTCGATCCGATGCGAATGACCGAACCGCACTGACCAACAGGAACCGGAGGCTGCGGCCCCCGGCATGATCCACGATACCGGCCGCTGCCACCATGCGGCCCAGACGGGAAATCGAAACCGGAGAATGTGAACATGGAAGATTATCGACGTATCGGCAGACTCGCGACGGCATTTATTATTGCGGCAATGTGTCTCGCCTGGCCGGCGGCCGCCACGGCGCAGACGCCGCAAGAAACCGTCGCCAAAATTCGCCAGGCATTTGCCGCCAGTGGCAACGCCGCGACCGTCGAGGACTACGAAAAGATCATCGCCACGCTCGACGAGGTGCTGGCCGACGCGCAGTTGGGCGACAACGATCGAGACTATGTGCGGTCGCTCAAGGGCTGGGCGCACAACCGTCGCGGGGAGTCGCTGGTGCAAAGCGGTCAGGAGGAACAGGCGTTGGCCGAGTTCGACCGCGCCGTCGATCTGAACAACCAGCACTGGAAGGCGCTGCACAATCGCGGCGTCAGCCTGGCGCACATCGGCCGGGTCGACGAGGCGATCGCCGACTTCGGCCGGGTATTGAACCTTAAGCAAGACTATCCCAACAGTTGGTTCAACCGGGGTGAATTGCTCTACGAGCAAGGACAATTCGAGAAGGCGATGGCCGACTACAACCGGGCGATCGAACTCGACAGCGAGGACCCGGGTTTCTACAACAGCCGGGGCCACGCCTATTATCGCCTGCGGCAGTTCGACAAGGCGGTGGCCGACTACGACAAGTCGATCCAGTACGACCCGCAGAACCCGGCCGCCCACGTCAACCGGGGCGACGTGTTGCTGGAATTGGGCCGCTATGAAGATGCCGCCAAGGACTACATGACCGCCATCGAGCTAGACGCCAACTTGGGCCGCGCTTACCAGAGCGCCGCCTGGATGATGGCTGTCTGCCCGGTGGAGCGATTCCGCGATGCGGAGCGCGCCGTCAACGCCGCCGAGAAGGCGGTGGAACTGGACGGTCGCGAAGACTATCGCTACCTGGAAACCGTGGCCGCGGCGCTGGCCAACGCGGAGCGCTTCGAGGAGGCGGTCGAACTGCAAACCGAGGTCGTCAAACTGGCTCCCCCGACGGACAAGGCGCGGACCGAATCGCTCCTGGCGCTGTTCAAAGCGGAACAACCATTCCGCCTGCCGGAAGTCCAAGCGGAAACGGCCCGCCGCCCGGAGTAGCGAGATTGGAGCGGAATTCGCCTAGAATTCCGACGGTGCAGGAACGAGTATCAATCGAAGTGTCCTGAATTCTAGGCGAATTCAGCTACGAGGTATCAGAAATGGATGGACCGCTCATTAACCTGCTCGGTCTGCTGATCGCCGGCGGCGGGTTCTACATTTGGTGGCAGGACTACCGGGCCAACCGCCGTGATGAAGTGAAGGTGGCTTCCAGCCGCCTCGAAGCCGACGCGACAACGGAGCCAACGACCGTCGCGCCGACCGAACCGAGCCATCGCCTGCCCGGCGCCCATCCGACGACCTTTGCGGCCGTCGCCGTTGCCGTGGGCGTTTCGCTGCTGCTGCTGGGGCTGGAGACCTGGACTGAAATTCGACTCGGGGTCTCCGACGAGCAAAGCGACATGACCGTGCTGTTCGGTCTGTACACGCTGGCCGCGGCGTTCATCGAGGAGCTGATCTTTCGCGGCTTCATCTATTACGACAAAGGGGGCAAGGCGCTGCTGGTGCTGAGCTGCCTGGCCGCCTCGATCCTGTTCGCGGTGATCCATCCCTACATGTGGCAGTGGAACGGCGACGCCGATTGGACCGGCAAGCTGACGTTCGATTTCAGCACGATCGCCGTGATCAGCACGTCGTTCGTGTTCATCAAGTCGCTGTGGTACTACACCGTGCGGTTCTACCCACTCAACCCGCGACACTCGCTGATCCCCTGCATCGCGGCCCACTTCGCGACCAACGTTGGAGTGTTCGCGATCAAGGCCATGCAAGGGCACGTGGTGGGCTGGTATTAGGTACGCAGTCACACTGCAACCGGCGCTTCCCGCGTCCCGGCCAAATCATGCACGAACAGCGTGTCAGGATCAAGATGCTCTCGTGCCAGGTCCACCAGATGCGCATGATGCGTGAAGAAGATTACCTGCGACACTTTCGACAGTTCCGCCAGGGCCCTTAGTGCCGCGACCGCTCGACGGTCGTCGTAGCGGTTGAGAATGTCGTCGACGATAAACGGCATCGGCCCCCGCTCGGCGTAATGCC
>JBGTJT010000313.1:0-3130 GCA_041744995.1 Pirellulales bacterium
CCTCGATACGACAATGTGCTTGGTCGAAAGTTGATAACGTTGAGCTTCCTCGCCCGTCAACTCCAGCGAATAACTACCTGAACGAACTCGGATTGTTTGCTGCCTAAGGTCCATGCTGATTCTGTCAACAACATGGCCATCTTGAAGAAGCGTGGTGTTGATACGAGCAGATGGACTTCCCGCGCGAAGCTCGATCTGGCCATGATTTGTCAGAACATACCAGGCGATCATCAGCAGGACTGCCATCGACAATGCTGAAATTGTTGAGATGGCGAGAACCCTTCGATTGGAACGCGGTTGAGAGATTCCTGTAGGGTGTTCGTCGTGACTCGAATTCCTGGGAGATGCTCGTTCCGTAGTCTCGGGCATTTCTGCGACTACGACGCGTGCCACGGCTTTGTCATTATAATCAAGGAATGCCCGCAGATCATCGGCCAAATCGTGTGCGACGGTGTAGCGTTCCGTCAGCCGTTTGGCCAGCGCCTTCAGGCAAATGCGTTCCAGTTCACGCGGAACTGAAGGATTGATCTCGCGGGGCGGTTTTGGCTCGTGATGGGTGATTGCCTCGGTCAACTCAGCTTCCGTGCTACTGCGAAAGGGACGCCGCGCCGTGAGCAGCTCATACAGCACGACGCCCAAGGCAAAGATATCGCTGCGACCATCGACCAGGTGCCCCTCGCCCCGGGCCTGCTCTGGCGACATATAGGCCAGTGTGCCCACGAATCGCGGGCCTTTTCCCAGTTCTTGTTCGCGCAAGGCCAGCCCGAAATCCGTGAGATACGGTACACCCTGCTCGTCGAGCAAGATATTGGCCGGCTTGACATCTCGGTGGACCACGCGATGTTGATGCGCAAACGCCAATGTCTCGGCAAGCGTCGCCACCAGCCGGGCGGCATCCAGCGGCGAATAGGGCGGACCGGCTTGCAGTCGTTGACTCAAGTCCTGGCCTGCGATGTACTGCGAAACCACAAAAAAGGGATGTTGGTCGGTGGAGTCGATCTGATAGACCTGCACGATATGCAGATGCTTTTCCAAGCTGCCGACCGTGCGGGCTTCTTGGCGGTAAAGCTCTACGTACTCGGCCCGGGCGACGAATTTTCGGTGCGGCACCTTGATCGCCACCGCCCGATCGAGTTCGGCATCATGGGCCAGGTAAACGCGACCAAAGGTTCCTGCTCCCAGCAGCCGCTGGACTTCGAATCGGCCGATGCGGGCGGGCACGTCTGCTGGTAAGGTTTGGCCGTCTGCGGTTAAAGGCGTTGACGAATCGGCATCAAGACGGCTCGTTTCGACGGTCGCTTGATCGCGGCCGAAGTGCGCCTTGATCAGGGAGGCGAAGTTGGGGAAGCGTTCCAGGTAGTCTTGTCGCATAGGAAGCTTGCCGTCCCGCTCCAGTAGTTGCAACTCGCACTTGAGCAACTCCTGGAACAGCAATTCCCGGACGTCTTGCGGTACTCGGACCAGATAGTCTTCGATCCGAGGAGTTTCACCTGTGCTCCAGACAGTCTCGAAGTCGTTGCAGACGGCGTCAACGAGTTCCAGGGGCACATTGGAATCCTGCGTAAGCGACGATTTATCATGCACGGCCGCCACTCCTTTCGGGGATAGTATGCGCTATCTCCGGGAGGTTTTCCAGCAAGTGCGTTGGATAACCGCGCCGCCTCCCACTAAAGCCGCCAGATGGCCAGTAATTCCCTCACTCCACGACGATACGGTTCGTGGCACCACGCGCCACAAGCTCGTCGAATTCACTTTCGAGCTCGTCATAGTAGTTGGAAAGAGCCACATGGCGATGTTCGGTTCGCCACCGCTGGAAGGCGTCGAGCGCATCCGGAACATCAAGCAACGCGGCCCCCAGCCTGACGACCAAGGGGCTGGGAATATGCCTGGTGGGATCAATCGCCGCCAGTGCCGCCGCCACGCCCAGTTCTTGGCATGCAATCAGATAGGCCATAGCCGCGCTGCGACTCTGGCCCGCTCGACAGGAAACGAGCAACCGTTGGCTGCCCTTGGCAAATTCGAGCCCCTCGGCAACCTGGGCGGACGTGACGAGCCGGCGATCTTCGGTGGCATGCTGAATATCGTCGAAGCGCAGGTACAAGTGCCGCCGCCCGTGCGTGCGCACAAAATCGGTGGCCTCAAGTTGGGAGTCAAGAATGACCAGAGCGTCCCACTTGGCGGGTTCGTTTTCCAGCAAATAACTGGCCGGCAAATATCCACCGATACGTAGGTCCACGGCTTGGTTCACTTGCTAAATGAGTTGCGGGCGCACGCTTTGTCCAAGTGACAACGCCACGGCATTGTACATGGCCGGCTGGCCCACGCAAGAAACTGAATAGATCCTGTAAGTTTGGCCCCGCATTGTCCGCGGGGCGGTTCGATTCCCTCGACCGCTCCGCGTGGGGCGGTCGCTTTCTTTGTTCTTAAACAAGGAGTGAAAGCGATGACGCAGAATGACCTGAACCGTTTGGTTTCGCGCGCGACTGGCGAAACCATCACCGAGATCACCCGCCGGGGCTTCAGCCTGGCGAGTTTCGATGAACCGGCTTACGACCCGGAGCCGAGTCCCTGGCTCGACTGGGACGAGGTTGATGCGATGCGGCCCCGGCTGTTGCCTTGTTAACTGCGGATCGGCTGGACCGGCGGCATGGAGGCCGCCGGCCACGCACCGCACCACCGAACCGGTCAGTCCGACAGCTAACCACTTTGGTCCTGCTGCGCGATGAACGCGCCCGCAATGACGGCCTTCTGACTTTCACCGGGCCGTTCCCCTCAGTGGACACGGTCCCTTGCCGAGGAGATGTCAGTGACAGCTTACGCAATTGGCGGAAACAAACTACCACACGAGCATGACGACTTCTTGCCGCTGCTGCCGATCATTCGTCGCTACGCCGGCCGCGCTTTCTTTCGCTGGCCCGCCGACCATCGCGAAGAGGCGGTTGCCGAAACAACCGCGGCAGCATTTGTGAGCTTCCTCAACATCAAGCGGCGGGGCAAGAACCCATTTGATTTCCCCACGCAGCTCGTGCGGTGGGCGATCACCCATGTGCTGGCTGGCCGCCGGGTCGGCAGCCGCGACAACAGCCGCGACGTGATGAGCCACGCGGCACAGGGCCGCCACGACTTCGGT
>JBGTJT010000314.1:0-7161 GCA_041744995.1 Pirellulales bacterium
CAAGGGAAAAGTGCGGGAGTTGTCACCCAAGCAGTACATGGCGGCCAAGCGGTTCATCCAAGCGGCCGTGAACGAGACGCTCTATTCGGTCGACACCCAGTTGGCCAACAACTGACAGGGGCAAGACAGGCAACGGTGCCTGTCAACTGTGTGCGGCTGGCACTTCGCGGTGCCAGCCGCTATTCTCAAATCAGCAATCCTCGTACGAGACGACCACCGATGAATGAATCGACCAGAGACTTTGTTCAGGACAGCGTGGCCCAAGGGTCCGTCAGTCAAATTCTCGTGGAGGCCAAGCAGGGCGACCAGCGAGCGGCAACCGCATTGTGGGACCACTATTTTCAGAGGCTGGTGGCGATCGCCCGGCGAAAGGTGCGTGGCGCTCCGACCAGAGCGGCGGATGAGGAAGACGCAGTGATCAGCGCCTTCGGCAGCCTGTTTCGCGGCATCGAGGCCAACCGCTTCCCCCGGCTCCAAGATCGAGACGACCTGTGGCAAGTGCTGGTCATGTTGACCGTTCGCAAGGCGGTCAACCAGCGTAAGAAAGAACAGGCGCAAAAACGCGGTGGCGGCGAGGTACGGGGTGAATCCGCGTTCGCCGTCAACGACGACGCGAGCAGCATGGTGGCCGGCATTGCCGATTTCCTGGCCGACGAACAGACACCGGCGTTTACCGCCGAGATGGAGGAAGAGTGCCAGCGCCTGTTTGATGTGTTGGACGATGAACTCAAGCAGATCGCCCTGTGGCGACTGGAGGGCTATTCCAACCAGGAGATTGCGGAAATAACGAATCACGTTATTTCCTGGGTCGAACGGAAGTTTCGTATTATTCGGCAGCGGTGGTCGAGTGCCGCGGGCGACGCGTCCGCCCCGGACTGACACACTGCAAGCGGCTTGCAGGATTGTGGCCCTAATCGGACGAAGCCCAACTTGCGCCGAGTCCGTTTCATGATCTTTGATCCAGCAGTAAGGTCCAGCGCATGGAGATACGCATTGGCGGATACTTAGCAGCCAGTTTCTTGTTGGAAAACGAGCCCGCCACATGGGATGCGCTTGTCATTCTCGATTCGGGTGTTACGGCGACCAATTTAATGCGGTTGCAAGCGCGCCGGCACTGCATCTTACGTTTTGATGACATCCAGCAGGCGACGGAAGATCGGGTGCTGGTCACTTCCGAACAGATTAAGCAAGGGCTCGACTTCGCCAATGGCAGCCAGAAGCTGTTGGTCTCCTGCCGAGCAGGACAAAGCCGCAGCGCGGCGATGGCGTACCTCATTGCTTGCCAAGCCAACGGTGTGGATGCAGCCCTCCGCTTGATCGACCCCACCAGGCATGTCCCAAGTCCCAGGATCGTGAAGCTCGCGGCTAGCCTACATACTCATGATGCAGCCAACAGAGCCACATGAGGATCGCCACCGGGGCAAAAGGCATTAGAATGAGAATCGCAAAGGGCATGAACAACATGCGGCTGGCGCGGACCATGATCGTCTCCTCGGGAATTCGTGAATAAGTGCTGAAAAAGCAGTGGGTACAACAGCCATCTATTCACTACAGCAAGAAAGAACCCCCGTGCCCTGCAAAGTCTTTTGGAAAAGAAAAACTGGCAGCACAATAGAATCGAAGCTTTGAAAGCGGTTCCGTGTCTCTTCTGAATGCCGCCCTTCATTGATAAACCACCCTTGATGCGACAAGGGCTCGAATTGTTCCAGCAATACCAATATGTGTTTCCTCTGTTCGAGTTGTCACAGGGCTCCAGCGGTTTGCGCCGAACCAGGCGCTGCGGCAGACGGGGGGCTTGTCAGCTTTCGCAGCTTCGTGACTCACTCGCCCCCCGCCGCTGCTGAGCGGGGTCGTTGGCCAACTATGTCGGTCGCATCGCCCACCCCGCCCCCGCACCACCATCGCATCCACAGGTTATAACGTTTAGCAGGCCGTTGCCCGCGGCAGCCGCGTTCCCGGGCCGCCGGCCCGCCGCCCCGGATTGCTGGATTCCCAACAGTTCCGCTTTCTGGATCAGGAAACATCCATGCGAATTTGGATCGATGCCGACGCTTGTCCCGGCCAAATCAAGGAACTGTTATTCCGGGCCGCGGTGCGAACGCAGACATTTCGCTGACGGTTTCGCCGGTGGCTCGCGAAACCAAACGGTTCAGGTCATTTTGCGTCATCGCAATCTCCTTCAAGAAGAACAAAGAAAGCGACCGCCCCACGCGGAGCGGTCGTTGCCCGAAAAAGGCACAACCGCCCCGCGAACGCCGCGAGGCCAACGATATCAGTCAGTCTGCTCCCGCTCGCGTTGGGCTAGCGGGTTCTTGGGGCACAGAGTATTGCGGCGGCTTCCTCCAGGGCCGCCAATTGTTTGTCAGTCAGCCCGAACTGCTCCAGCAGCAACAGCTCCCTTAGCACGGTGGCCAAGGCATTCTGCCGGTCGTTCTCGGTGACGTCCGCCGGCAGCAGCACGTCCGCCGGGCAAAGATTGCCCACGGCGATTTCGCTCCAAGGTCGCACCGCCAGCGCGCCGCTGCTGGCAAACCGGCAGATGCAGTACGCCTCGGTGAGGCCGATGACTTCGGCCGCCGGCGCGTCCGCGGCGTCAACCACCGACATGCCGGGCACAATAGTGACCGGCAACGGCCGGTCGCGTATCAAATTCGTCATGGTTCCTCCGGGATAAGCGGGTTTAGTGTCGGTGAGTCGGCTACAGCCGATGAGACGTGAGCCAGGCAGCCTCGGCCACCAAAGCTTCGCTGCGGTTGGCGAACGGCCCCAGAACCGGGCCATCGACCGGCCCCAGATCGGCCGTCCAGCGGCCGTCGCCGGTCGGTTCAACGTGCGACGCCCGGCGGATCTCGCAGCGGCCCAGCTCATTCAGGGCGATCTCCTCGCCATAGAGGCACCGCACGCTGCCGTCTGGTTGAATGATCAGTTGCATTGGGCTTCCCTACTTGGACCGCCGCAGGATGTTTCGCCGCGGCCTGTCGACCAGAAGCCCATCCAGCACGCTCTGCACGCCGGACAACTGCGTGGCCACCTGCTGCCGCAACGCCTGGCTGTCCCGCAACTGCTGCGGCTGAACGCCCGAGACGATCTGCTGAGCGCGCCCAACCAGTTCATCGAGCTGCTCGTTGGAGCTGACGTTCAAGTGCCGGAAACGGTCGAAGAATTCTGTCAGGTTCTCCACCGCGGAATCCCTGAACACTTTCGGCCGGGCGTCTTCCGTCCCGGCCAACCGGTCCGACAGGTGCGAAACCAAACCTTCCAATTCCTCCAGGAACGCCTGCTCGGCCAATTGCACCGCCTCATCGAACCGGGCGGCCACCCGCTGGGCTTCCTGCTCATACAGCGCCGGATTCAGTCTCCGCAAATACTCGGGCGGCTCGATACTGGGAAACTCCCAGCTCATCTCGAACAGACCCAGCAGCGACGCCGGATAATCATCTTCGTTGTAGAGATCACCCAGCCGGCGGCGGGCGGCTGCTTTGAGTGCGTCGAAGTCGGCATTGAGCGCGGTGACCGCTTCGTCCAGCTCGCCCTTCAGCGAGGTCATCTGCACGGCCATCAGGTCCAGATCATGGTGCTTGATCAGCCGGATGCCCGGTTCCGGGTATGGCAGACTCAAGCCCCTCCAGAATTGCACCGCCCGACTGCGGATGGCGGTAACCGCCTTGAACCGGGAATTGCTGGTATCAATCAGCTTCTTGCCGGCCGAAAGATAGTTGCCTTCCGCTCCGAACGACTCGGCCGCCTGGGCTTTCTGTTGGCTGGAGAGCGTCTTGCGAACGCCCCACCAGCAGAAACTCAGCCGCATGGCGGCCATCGTGGTGCGCAAGCGCTGCGCAGAGGAGGAGTGCGTTGTAGGTTCTTTCAGGGATGTGCTCATAAATTTGGATCCTCGTGGGTCAGTGGTGTTAAAACAAATTGCTGGGCGCCGGCCTGATTAGCTCGCTGGCATCGGCTCTTCGGGAACCAGCCCGTGTTCGCCCAGTACGGAAACCACATGTTGGCAGACGTCGGCACCGGGCCATGACTTGTCCGGATTCCAAACGTCGGTTCCCCCTTCACCCAGATCCCGATACATGAATTCCTGAACGGACTCGACGATGGTTTCGAGTTGCTTACGGGAAAGTTCTTTCGCGGTGCGCATGAGAGTGCTCCAGAGGGAAAGAAAGAGACGGCAACGCCGCACGTCAGGCGAGGCCCAGCTCGACGAGCCTGGTGTAGGCTGCCTCGTCCGATGCGTAACGCTGGCACAGATCGCACCGCTGGATCTCTTGAGGTGAACCAGCGCGGCCGTCTTCCAGGTGAGCCAGAATGCCGGGTACGCCGCAGCAGAAATAGCCCGGCAGTTCGCACTCGCAGGTCTCGTCGGGCGCCCAGCAAGCCTGGACAAACGGCGTCCCGTCGGCATCGGTTTGCAGTTGTTCTTCAGCCACGCCGTCGACGTCATAGTCTTGAACCACAACCCGGACGCCGGCGGGAACGTCTACATGCTGCACGACTCCGCCCGCCACGCTGACTGTGACAACCGCTGGCGATCTCAAGCTATGGTCGCCCTTGCCGGCGCTATCCGAAGCTTCATGCCGCCGTTTGCCAGATGCCAGCATCCATGGCTGTGGCGCGATCCACTCGAACCAGTCCTGCACGCTGGGAATCCGGCCCAGGTCTTCCTTGACGTGCTGCTCGCCCAGGAATCGCGTCGGCACCCGCCGACCCTGGCTGTTGGTGATGGTGGGACCGAACAGCCGCTCGGCCAGAAAGATCCCTTCGGCGTGATGCCGTAATGCGCGGTGCCGGAAGTCGGCCAAGTAACTTTTACTTTCATCGAACCACTGATGGACCGGCAAATAATCCTCGGCAACGCCGCCATACTTGCGGGCGCTCGACTCGGCGTGATGGAATGGGTTCATAGCTCGTAGCTTTCCTCCTCATATTCGGAGTCTTCGACCCGCTGGTTATGTTCTCGCGTCAGCTTGCGGTTGGGGACGTCAATGACCAGTTCGCCGAACGAGCCGCAGTCGATTTCCCAGCCGCCGGGCAGCAGTTCGTACCCGGCGTCCCGCAACTGGTCTTTCAACTGGTCGTCCAAGCCGATTTCTTGGTCGTTGACAAACGCCGTCACCAGATCGATCGTCCCCGAATCGGCGTAGCCATCGTATTGCAGCCGGACCGTGGTGATGCCAGATTTGGCAAGTTGATCGCACAAGGCCGCCAACGTCACGAGGGCATCGTCCTGAGCCTGCCGCATGCGAGCGAACAGTTGCTCCATCCCGTCCGTTGGATCGTCATCGGAATCCGTATTGTCGCTCATCTTGATCTCCTTGAAGGGAACTGTGTTTCGACCTCCAGTTCGTCGTACAGCTTGTCGTCGAACTCCCAGCCGTGGTGCGGGTCATCCGACTGGTAAACGTCGATGTTCATGCTGAGAATGTCTTGCTGCTGGAGATGCCAGCAGAGATCGGCTTGGTTGCATTCAACCTGCTGCTGCCCGGTGAAATGATTGCCGATTTCCGCGGCCAGATCACCGAGGTTGAAATCGAAGTTGTTTGCAACTTCAATCACCTGCCGGCCACGATTGCTTTGTCGAAACCAGGCGGTGACTGCCAGTTGAATGGCGCCCAACAGTAACCGAGTGTCGCTTTGGCTGGCCTCGCAGTCATCGCCGAACGTCTGCGGCACCCGGGCCGTGACGACGGCGCAGGACAGTTTGTCCCCGCTTCGAGGGACGACCACTTGAATCATCTTTTCAGGTTCGCGAAGCATGACATCGTCCTCTGGGTCACAATCGTTTGCTGGGAATTGAATGCGGGGCCGCCTTGCAACGTTGCCAGCGAAACTTAAGCCGCTTGAAGATCGGCGAGGTGCGCAAGCGTTGCGCAGGCAGTACGCAGATCTTGAGGGCGGCCGGTTTCCAAGCGACGTGCTCGCCTCCGAGCGGGAAAGAGGCGTCGCCGATAGCGGCGGCCCAAGAGAGGCTTGCTTACGCGCCTACTTCAATCAGATTGAAGAGCCAATGTGAAGTTGCTTCACCGGAGCGTCGTAAGAGGAAACCGCTCAACTGGCTGGCGTTGCTTCGTTGGGCACGAGCCCAAATTCGCACAGAGTGCCGGCGAGGCTCTCACATACGTCAGCCCCACTCCAGTCCTTGTCCGGGTTGTAGAAGTCGCCGCCCCGGCTGTTGTCCAGATACAGCATGTCCTGCACGGACCGGGCGATCTGTTCCAGTTCCTCGCGGGTTAGGTCGCTGATCGAGCGCATCACGTTCTCCAGATGTAGCGGCTGGTTGCAGTTAAACCAGCCAACATGGTAGCACAATTAGCTCCGTAGCCGACGCTTAGTTATGCGACGGATCGCGGCTGACGCGGCGGCGGGATTTGGAAGCGGGGCGGTGCTGATAGATGCCCGGCTCGTTGGCCGACAAGCACCGTCCGCTGGCCCACTGACGCAGACGCTCGACCGATTCGGACGCGGTCACGGCCACCGGCACCACGTTCTGGGCCGCCTGCACCAGCGGCACGTCTAACAGCGCCGCCAGCCTGCAGGCCGCCTTGATCTCGGCACCCGTGTAGCTGGCGTCGTCCGGCAGTTTTTGATCTTGGTCGAGTTCGTACATATCCAGATAAATCTGCCAGATCGCCGCCTTCTCGTCGCGGCCGGGCAGGTCCAGGAAGAAGATGCCATCGAACCGCTCGCTGCGGCCGAACTCCGGCGGCAGCTTGCTCACGTCGTTGGCCGTGCAGACGACGAACACGTCGGAGGTGTGGTCATTGAGCCACTGGAGAAACGTGCCGAACATCCGGGCCGACACGCCCGAGTCTCCCTGGCCGTTGACGCCGGAAAACGCCTTTTCGACTTCATCGACCATTACGACGCAAGGCGCCATGGCGTCGATGATCTGCAGCGCCTGCCGCGTGCGCTCCTCCGACTGCCCGACGAGCGAGCCCATTAGGCTGCCGACGTCCAGGATCAACACCGGTCGGCCCACTTCCTGGCCAAGACTTTTGCAAAACTGGGATTTTCCGCAGCCGGGCGGCGATAGCAGGAGCACCCCGCGCGGCCGCTTCAAGGGATTGTCGCGGGATGGCTGCAATAAGCTGCGTTTGCAGAACGCCTTCAGCGCGGTCAGGCCGCCTAAGCTGTTGAAGTCGGCGCCGCCCCGGTAGA
>JBGTJT010000315.1:0-3343 GCA_041744995.1 Pirellulales bacterium
CTCGGCGGCCAGCGGCGCGACGGTACTCGACCCGCTCAGCGTCAGCTTGCCGCGAAGGGCGCCCCCCTCGGCCCGCGGAGCATCCTGCGCCGGCGTGCCGCTCGCAGAGCAGCCCACCACGCCACACAGACCCAGCACAAGGATTGTCGCCGAAAGGACGTTTCTCATCGTGCATTTGCTTCGGCTGAAGGGTTCGCTTGCCGGTCATTTGAACTGCAACTGGCAGCAGCCCAAGTCGATAACCTGGCCCTTGCGGCGGGCCTCGACCTGCGGCGCCAAGCGGTATAGCACCGCCTTGCCGTCTCGCTGGGCCTCGACAATGCCCGACTCCTTCAGCACCCGCAGATGATGCGACAGCAGGCTTTGTTCCAGCCCCAGCGATTCGTTCAATTCGCCCACGTGCCGCGGACCAAGCATCAGTTGGCGGACGACGTCCAGCCTGGTTTCGTCGGCGAGCACCTTCAGCAGGTCGGCGCACGATTCGCGATTGACGGTGCGCGACATAAGGACTTTCTCCGAACGGCAAGCCACCAACATGATATGAATGATAGTTTAACTAAACCAAAACTGAAGTCAATAGCTGAACCGCTTCGGCCGGAGGCTGGCTCTGGCGGTACTACTGCCAGACACCGCAAGACGGGGTGATGGGCCTTCGCCGGGTGATTACCTTGTTGCCGGCCATGGAGGCTGGCGATGCACTTGCCCCGCTGCGTGCGGGTAGTCGCGGCGACAACTCGGACGGGCGCGCCATCCGGCGTCGCTCCCCCTGGCGGAATTCGAAGTTTTTATGTCACTGTTGGCACCGCAGGTGACAATACTAGGGTAGTGGACGCCAAAAACCGTGAAAAACATGAGCAGTACGCCGCCTGTGTCGTGGAACATCAGTCGCAGTTGCGGATTTTCCTGCGCTCGCTGGCGGTCGACCCCGACTGGGTGGACGACATCGCCCAGGAGGCGTTGTTGGTCGCTTATCGCGAGTGGGAGTCGTTCGACCCGTCGCGCGACTTCGGCAAATGGGTCCGCGGCATTGCCGCCAACATCGTGCGGAACGAGATCCGCAAGGAAGCACGACGGAAGCGGATTCTCCATACCGGTTTAAGCCAATTCCTCATCGACCGGCAGGAGCAGCTCGAAGCGGAATCGGAACCGGCGAGACTGGCGGCGGTGCGGCAGTGCGTGGAACAGCTTCCGGAAAAGAGCCGGCAGGTGGTCCAGGGTACGTATCGCGACGGCTACAGTGCCACCGAGTTGGCGGCGCGAGTGGACATGGCGCCGGCGGCGGTGCGGCAGGCGCTGGTCCGGATTCGCCGCCGCCTCAAGGAATGCGTCGAGGCGCGTCTGGGGGAGGAGTCGCCATGAGCCAGGCAACAATCGAAGAACTCTCGGGCCGCTTGCTCGACGACGATCTGTCGGAGATCGAGGTCGACGGCCTGATTGCGTTGATGCGGGCGGACGACTCGGACCGCATCGCGCTGGGCGATCAACTGCGGATCGCCGAATTGCTCACCCAGGCCTACGACGACGTCCGCGCCGCCGAGCAATTCACCGCGGCGTTGGAGAGTCGGCTCCTCCAGACGGAATTGTCTTCGGTCCGTGTGGCAGCCGACGGCGAGGACTTTCTTGCCACGCTACCCCCCGAGAGCTATTGGCGGCGCGGTTGGCAGTCGCTCCGCGATGTGGCTTGTAATTACAGTGTGCTGTCGTCGGTTGTGTCGGGATTGTTCATCACCACGATTCTCTTGAGCCTGGCGCTGTGGACGGTGCCCGAGTGGCGCCCGGCACTGCTCACCACCGCCGAGCCGATCGCCGTGGCGAAACTCGTCGACACGCACGAAGCCGTGTGGAGCGATGGGCAATTCAAGCTCCGTCGCGGCGAGTATTTGCTGGACGGCGATCAACTGGAACTGGTGTCGGGAGTGGCCGAAATTGCCTTCGACGACGGCGCCGTCGTCATGCTCCGCGGCCCGGCAAACTTGTTGATTCAAGGGCGCTTGGCGGTGCTGTTGCAGCGCGGTGAACTGGTCGCCCGCGTCGACGCGCCGGCCCGGGGATTTGCCGTCGACACCCCGGCCGGCACGTTTGTCGACTTGGGAACCGAGTTCGCCATTGCGGTGGGCGAGAATGATCGAGTCGAGGCGCATGTGTTCGAGGGGCTGGTCGAAGCCCGGCTTTCCGCCGGCGCGGGCGAGCCGACGGTACACGAACTACGCGCGGGCGAGGCGTTGCGGGTGGAGACAGCAGGCGGCAGCGTTACGAAAATGCCGGCCCAGGCGCGCGGCTTTGTCCGGAATCTGCCCCGCTGGGAGAGCATTCCGATCGAGAACTTCTCGTTTGAAGAACCCGGTTTGGGTTCGGGGCGCGTATGGGGCGAAGGCGTTGCCGGTTGGCACGGCACGGACAACTGCGGAGTTTCCCGCTTCGGCCGCGAGTTCGCTCAACCGACGCCCCATGGAGAACAAACGGCGTTTCTGAACTCCGGTTCGCTGTCGCAACAACTGCCGGCGGCACTCGCAGGCGATACGCAGTATCGGCTGAGCGTGTGGATTGGCAACCGGCCGGGTAATAACTCGCCCAACTATGCCGTCGAGCTATACGCCGGAGACACGCTGCTGGCCTCCAAGTCGAACGACCCCCAACCGGCCAAGGGGACATTCTCGCAAGTTGTGCTGGAGTTTACCTGCGAGCCGGCACATCCGGCGGTTGGCGAACCGTTGCTGATCAAGCTGGTCTCCAACGGCTCACTGGCGACCAACACGCAGAATCACTTTGATGCGGTGCAGTTGTTAACCAGACCGTACGTCGCAGGCAGTGTTGCTGAAAACTAAAATCGTTGCTTACCCGTAACTTACCTTTTTCTACGTAAAGCGAGAGAGAATCATGTATCGAACTTTAATTGTTCTCACGGTTATGATCCCCGCATTCGTCATCGCCTGTACTGCGAATGCCGCCATCATTGATACGGTCGGCGTCGATGTGTCTGGCACTGCTTACACCGGCCCGGGCGTTCTCGACACTTCGTCCCGTACTTGGGAGCTTAAGCCAAACAGCGGCAACACATTCATGCTGGCCGGTAGCACCGTCACGATAACCTACGGGGGCCACGGAAGCGGCAGCATTAATGACACTCCCGCCGGCATCACGTTGTTCGACGAGTATAAGTTCACATCGGGCGCGGCATTTGGCGTGGTGCTTACCGGGTTAGACCCCCAATACACATACAACGTGGTCTATTACGGAGCACAGGATGGATTTGGTGGACGCGGAACTACATTTGACCTGGCCGAGCCTGATCTGCCGGCGGCAACCACAAGCGCAGCGCAAACGCTCACTTTCGCAGAAGGCG
>JBGTJT010000316.1:0-2910 GCA_041744995.1 Pirellulales bacterium
GGCACCCCGATTGACGCTAGGTGATTAAGCGGGCAAAGCTTTTCGCGTCCGGCGGTGTTGTCGCCGGCTGCGGGCCGCGCGATTGGGGGCCGGTCGTTGCGGTCGATGCTTGCTCGCGGAGTGTGCGGCATAGTGCTGCCCGTTCCTCGACCAGGCGGCGGCGCTCGTGCGGCGAGTCGGTGGCGAGCAACTGCTCGATGAACAGCGGGCTGGTGATCGCCTTGTCGCGCGGTTCCTTGCAATCTAGCGGCGGCAGTTGGAATTCGACCAGCAGCTCGCTCACCTCGTGCCGCCGCGCGGAGGCCGCCAACTCGCGGCGAAGTTGCTCGTTCTCTTCGCGGAGCGCCGCCAGCAGGCCGGCGTCTTGCTGGTTCTCGAACAGGCCGCGGGTGGTCGCCGGGTCGGCGACCAGGTCGACGCTGTTCACCCGGGTGATTTGCTCCACCAGCAGTTCGCCGTCGAGCCGCTTGACCACGGCCTGCACATTGTGCGAGAAGCCCACGTTGTGCGGCGCCTGCTCGGCGTCCCAGAGCAACTGCTCGGCCAGGGCGTGCTTGGGATTGAAGTGCAGCTCGGCGAACAGGCCGGCCCCGTCGCGATAGACCACCTGCCGGACCGTGCCGAGCCGATCCTGATAATCCCGCGGCGCGGCCGGACGCCCCTTGGGATGATTGACGTTGACCTTGGCTCCTTCATAAAGCGCAGCCGCCTGGCGGAGCGCCTCGGGCGTGTAGCGGCGGCCGTTGCGGCTGGTAAGTCCCAGCAGCTTGACGCCGTGGATCACGCCCGCGGCGCGATCCAGCCGCAAGGTTTCGCCGGCGGCGGTGGAGTATTCAACGACCGAAGTCGCCGGCGGCGGCGGGTCCGCGGATTCGGTCGGGGGTACAGTCTGCGTGGCGGTCATGCGGTTCCTTTCGTGGTGCAGGTTGTGGTCAGCGCAAAAAGAAAGCCCACCGGCAACGCTGGGGAAGCGTCGCCGATGGGCTGTTCGCGATGCCCAGGGAAGGCTCGCGGAAGATACCCTGGTTGGATTTAGGATTTCAGATTGCAGATTTCAGCACGACATCGCGTCGTGATCTAACAAATCTGAAATCTGAAATCTGAAATCCGAAATCAAAGCCTGTCTAGTCGTTCGAGTCTGCGTCGAATGTGTTGGATGGTGCCGTCATTGAGTGTGACCTCGACGGTGGCGGTGCCGTAGAAGCCGGGCTGGTGGGCGTCGTCGAGCGCCTCCAGAATGGCGGCCACCGCCCGCTGCCGCCGCGTGCGATTGGCGGCGGTGTCTTTCAAGTTGCTCGCGTGGGTCATCGTTTGCTTCCTTCTCTCAAGTTGATAGATGTAGTGTACAAAATAACAGTAATTTGTCAAGCGGTTTTTGGGCCATTGTAGGTCGGCCATTTTTGACCGACCGAAGCAGAGCAGATGTCGCGATCTGGCACGGCTGAATGCAAACCGTGCCGTCAGCCTTTGGCGGAAGAACTCGCCAGCACTTGTTTGGACGAGCGCGAGAGGACCGATCTAACGCAGAAAGACCTATCCTTTCAATCGCAGCGAAGTTTGCAGCAATCCAGCGAGTGATTGCACGAACAACGGTTGACCCACGACGCGCGCCCGTCGACAATAATCCTATGAGTTGGTCATACTTGGCGGCTCGCTGAGTCGCGTCGTCTAATCCACTCGTTCGAAACCGAGCAACACAAGAGGTTCGCCACGATGAAGACCTACACGGCTGTCGTCGAGCAGGATAAGGAAACGACTCTTTTCGTGGGTTACGTTCCGGGCTTTCCTGGCGCCCATTCGCAAGGCGCGACGCTCGACGAATTGCGGCAAAACCTGCAAGAAGTGATCGCGATGCTGCTGGAGGACGCGGAGCCTCGGGTACAAGCCGAGTTTATCGGCACACAACAGATCGTCGTGACGTAGCCATGGGAAACATCCCCGTCCTTAGTTCACAGCAGGTAGTCCAGATCTTGCGAACGCTGGGCTTCGTGGAAGTACGACAACGCGGTTCCCACAAGCAGTTTCGACATGCCGACGGTCGAGGAACAACCGTGCCGTTCCATAAAGGACGCGACATTTCTCCTTCGTTGCTGCGCCGGATCGCTCAGGACATCGGCATGACGCTCGAAGAATTCTTGAGGCATCGTTAGAAGCCGAGCAATGTTCGCCGATTCACGGCAGACCCCTCCGATGTCCAAAAACACGCCCGTCACCGAAGAACGCATCGACTACCACAAGAATGGCGTGGTTTATAAGTTGACGCTCCTGTCGTAATACAAGCTCGACGCGCCAGCGAGTGGGTGAACTCGGGGGTCGCGCCGACCCACTCGCTGGCGCTTCGAGCTTGTATTACCCGACCTCGAACAGCGACTGGCTTTTCACCAGGGCGTAGTCGTCGGGGAAGGTGTGGAAGGCTTGGATCAGCAGGCTGCGGCTGCGGCTTTCGACGTTGATGTAGCTCATCGCGCCCAAGGCGATCCGGCCGCTGCTGTCGAAGCGGTGCAGCATGCCCTTGGTCTCGCAGGTCTCGCCGCACAGTTCGTTCTGGAAGGTCCAGAACAGGTCGGGATGGACCGTCTCCAACTGGAACGACACATGGTAACGGGCGCCGCGGATCTCCAAGGCGTCGCTCCGTTCGCCGTGCAGGCGGTAGTTCATCAGGCGGCGGCGTTCGGGCAGCGGATGGTGGGCCGCCGTGGCGACCTCGGTCAGCATGATCTTGTCGCCGCGCCGCCAGGAGACGACGTGTCCGGCGGAAGTGATGTCGATCTTGGCCTGGTACTCGCCGCGTTCGATCACCCGCGACTGATAGACCTCGAACAGCTCCGGATGGAGCGGCCGGCCGTAGAGCTGGAACACCAGCTCGGCGATTTTCGGTCGTACGGAGAGCACGTTATCACTTCCTTCAAG
>JBGTJT010000317.1:0-4019 GCA_041744995.1 Pirellulales bacterium
GTGCCATAGCCTGCCCGCGTGGTGCCGCTGGCAATGCCGTACCGCTGCATCGCCTCGCCGGCGGCGGCAATCAATTCCGGCCGACTCTGCAAGCCAAGATAGCCGGTGCCGACGAAGTACAAGTACTCGCGACCATCGACCACGGCCGTGGCGCCGAGTTGGCTCTGAAGTTCGGGCATGCGATGGCTTTCGGAAGCAAGGGACCGCCGTTGCTGATAGCGACAGTATAAAACCACGGAGGCACGGAGGACACGGAGAGAATGATTGCGAATTTCGGAATGTGGATTTTGGATTGTCGTCGGCTCCAAGCCAATCGCGCAGACTCAGTACGATTGCTTTTACGCGCGGGACATGGGCCGTGTTTCAACCAGCCGCGGAGCGGCGATAGCACCTAGCCTGAGACGTGAGTCCCAGGTATGTTCGTGGCAGTTTTCCCGGGCGAGCAATCCGCACATTCTCAAGCGGTGCTCTGCCGAGGCCGCAATCATCCGAGGCCGACGTCGGCTTGTTTCGGCCTCGATGGAACTCCGATGGAGGCTACGCAATCGGCTCGGCCGAGTCTCCAGTGTTGCCGCGAGTGGCCGCATGCGAATACAATCAACAGTATACTGATCCGTGGGAGACGAACAAATGTCCGAACCAGCAGTTAACGAGTTCGTGCGAAAGGCAGAAGAACTTTACACCTCCCAATTGAAGGCGGTGTTGGAGCCTCGACACATGGATGAGTTCGTGGCGATTGAGCCTGAGTCCGGCGATTATTTTTTGGGCAAGACCTTACGCGAAGCGACGCAAGCCGCCCGCAAAACCTATCCAGATCGGTTGAACCACGCAATGCGTGTGGGGCATAGGGTAGCGCTTCATTTTGGATTGCACGTGCGATGAATGGACGGGTTGATCAACTCGGCCGTGCTCTGGTCACCGTTTCGATTCGAGCATCGGACGTCGCGCCGGGACATGATTTCGACGTCTGGATCGACACGGGATTCAATGGCGACCTCGTATTGCCGCAGACACAAATCGACAATTTGGCGTTGCCGCAATCAGGAACCGTGAAGGCGATTCTCGCCGACGGGTCAGAGATTGCGTTGAAGCGATACACATGTCTAATCGATTGGTTTGGAGAACAACACGAGCTGGAAGTGGTTGCCAACGATGGCGAGCATCCGTTACTGGGTGTCGGGTTGCTCTTGGGGCACGATCTGCACATCAGCTACCGATCCGGCGATATCACGATCGACTAATCCGACTTCGGTTCATCGCTTATCTCATGTTGACCGAGGGGGCTGGTGGGTCTTCTTCCGCATTAGAAATGTAAACGGCCAACTCCAGGATGACTGAAGAACCAATGAAGGGCAAAAACTTGTCAGGCGGATAATATCGAGATGCTTGCCGATTGCTGTATACGACATGCTAGGCATAAATTGGATTCGAGTTCCGAAACACGAAGGAGATCGCAGTCGCAACGTGACAAAACCGCAACCCCTTGCCTGGAAAAGCCGAGCTTCGACGATTTGAAGGTAGGGAACCGAGATTGTCCGAAAGTAGTTTCCAACCTTGATTCCGTCATCGGTCAAAGTAACGTGCTTTAACCGAAGAAGATAGATCCCAATTGGCGCGAAGACAAGGTAACCCGGAACAAGGCCAACAAGCTTCCAAGATAAGCCATTTTCTGCGACACCGAACCATGTACTGCCGACGAGTGACGCAAGCACTACTCCTGCAATGACCATCTTGAACAGCAGCGTGATGTCGCTGCTAATTTTCTGTTCCGCCATCAGATCATCTCGCGCAGTTCCAAGAATCCTGTGGGCCAGCGAGCGGTTCGCAGGGCAAACGGATGTGCCAATAGCCTTTGGTGCCCCCGCACAGCTACGCCCTGCCACCTGCCGCTGATCAAGCGGCATCAATTTCCACTAACTCGCTAAAGGAGTGCGGCTCGGGTATCTCCTCGCCACTCTCGCGAAGGCCTTCGATACGGAATTCAATCGCCTCTCGGATGAGCTGCACCACTACTTCGCGAGTCTCTCCGGCGGCAATGCAGCCGGGGAGATCAGGAACATACGCGCCCCAGCTCGCTTCACCTTGTTCAACGACTACGGTGTATCGCATGATTACTCACCCTTTCGCCGTTGCCGCTCTCAGCTTGAATCCGGTCGATGGTATGAGTTGTTCGCCGCATCGTTGGCTCAGAGAAGGGCATTAAACTCCACAACTGTCAATCCCGCCTGTCGAATGATCGCACGCAATGTCCCCTTTGCAACTTCCTGATGATCGGGAACAGTCAAGCGTCGGTGGGGTGAGTTCTGCTGTCGCAGAATCATGTGGCTGCCTCGCTGCCTGTCCAACACATACCCGATCTTACCCAAAGCCTTGACCACTTCGCGGCCCGATACGACCGGCAAAGCGCTCACGGTGTGACCTCCACGACTTCTTCAGCGATGGACGGTGGAATTGGTTCACCATGTGTTTCGAGACTCTCCAAATACCCGGCAATCGCTTCCTTGATATTGTCGATCGCTTCGCTGCGCGTGTTGCCTTGCGAAATACAACCCGGAAGCGCGGGAACTTCGGCGACGTAGACGCCATCTTCATCCTGTTCAATGAGGACACGATATCGCACAGCACCTACCTCCAAAATCTGAATTGATCAGGTCGCGGACCTGCCCACGCACTGTCAATGATTAATGATATCAAAGACCTTCGCAGAGTGCGACTGGGTATTACCGATGGTCATGCCTTGCGGCATCTTCGGCAACTACGACCACCTCAAGAGCGACGACGACAAGCTCAGTGCAACGAATAATCCCCTACACCACTCCTCGACCGACTGCGCCATGCGTCTCGCGCTGCGAAGGCTGGAAGCTTTCCCACAGTTGCTCGACTCTCCGAGTCGAGAGGATGTGCCGATAACCGTCGCACCTCCGCACACGGCGCGGGTCGGGCGTGGTTGGTGATGGAGACTCGGTTAGCACCGCTTCTCGACTCGGAGAGTCGAGCAACTGTGGGCGGACGCCGTCAGCACTCATGCGCCTCGGGCGCCGCCGAGGTCAGCGGGCCGGCTAGTTCCTTTCCTTGGCGGATAATGCGGTTGTGTTCGTCGACGAACACGACCTTGGGGCAATAGTCTTCCAGCTCCGCTTCCGGCAGTTGCACGAAGGTGGCGATGATTACCACGTCGCCTGTTTGGATCTGGTGCGCCGCCGCGCCGTTGGCGCAGATGGCGGTTGAGCCTGGCTCGCCTTCGATGGCGTAGGTTTGCACCCGGGAGCCGTTGGTGACGTTCCACACATGCACTTGCTCGAACGGTCGGATATCGGCCGCTTCGAGCAGTTCCGGCGGGATGGTCAGGCTGCCTTCGTAATGAAGATCGGCATGGGTGACCACCGCCCGATGAATTTTAGAGCCGAGAACTGTGCGCAGCTTTTGCATGGGGATTTCAGTATCAGCCGGGCGCGATAGCGGCCGGATTGAAATAGGTGCTGGTCTGTAACTTAGAGCGTTTGGCAGCGGCGACTGCGGCTAGTGCCCTGCGGATGACGAACGAACGGACAGACGGACGGGACAATGGTCCCATCCTACTTTGTCCAACTGCATTATATTACGGGTTGGCGACCACGGCAGACAACCCGCCGCGCGCCCTGTGGCGGATTGGCAAGACCACTGCCGCGGCAGACTTTGCCGGATATTCCGCTAGAATTGAATCGCCGGCGAACTTCCACAGAGGTTTCGGTGACGTAAAAAGCATTCGACAAACCGCGAATTCGTCTCGCACGGCCCAGGGGGCCATGCTACGAGCCTCAAGCCTCAAACCTCAAACCTCCCCATGAACTCCCGACAACTGCAAAAGCTTGGTGTGCCGGAACATTGTGTCAAGCCGGCGATCTCGGCGATCCAGGCGGTGATGGCCGCCGGCCGTCCGCCGCGGAGCGAGCTGAAGGAAACGATACAGCAGGTCGTGGCCGCGCCCGAGTCGTTCCGAGAGGACGACACGTGGGGGGAGTTCGCACGGTCTTTGATCG
>JBGTJT010000318.1:0-10245 GCA_041744995.1 Pirellulales bacterium
TCACGAGATGGACGACGACAACGATGTGCCCAGCGAGCGGATGCACAAGCTTTATCAAGAAGTCGTCGGCCCCTCGTATGGAGCGTTCAACTACGGCAATAGTCGGTTCATCTGTTTGAATACCGAAAACGTCCCGCCCCCTGGCACCCCCGCACCCGAGCCGCCTTTGGAGTTCAGCTATATCTCCGGGGAACAGTTGGCGGAGTTGGCGGCCGACCTGGAGGCGAACAAAGACAAGACGCACATTTTCATTGCGATGCACTATCCGCTCTACCCCAAGGAAAAGCGAGACGGGTTGAATCCCGCCGATCGCAAGAAGCTGCTGGAGATATTCGCCCGGCATGAGAACATCTCCTTTGTGTTGGCCGCCCACGAGCATCTGTATTACAATGTGCAGGATCCGGAAAACGTGACCGAAGGCCCCACCTTCAAAAAGGGGGGTGAAGCGGTCTACCTGGTATCCGGCGGCGCCGGCGCGCCGCTGTACGTCGAAAGCAAGTGGCACTTTTTCCATTATCTGGTGTTCGAGGTCGACGGCGACCAAGTCTCGGTCACAATCAAGCGGCTAAACAGCACCGGCGCAGGCAAGTAGCCCGGCCGGCAAGTAGCTCACTGCGGCGCGGCAAGTGGCATAACATTCCGAATAGCAGGAAACACGACCATGGCAATCGACAGACGCGCATTCCTCCGCGACGGCGCACTATTGCTGACCGGGGCCGCGATTGCCTCGCAAACCGACAGGCTGTGGGCTGACACTGCGGCACCGCCCGCTTTGCGGATCGGCTTGCTGACCGATTGCCACTACGCCGATCGCGACGCCCGAGGCAGCCGCATCTACCGCGAGTCGCTGAGCAAGATCGAAGAAGCAGTCGGCGTGTTCAACGACCAAGGCGCCAAGCTGGCAGTCGAACTGGGAGATTTTATCGACGCCGCCCCGGAAGTTGCAACCGAGCTGGGCTATCTCAAGGCGATCGAAGCCAAGTACGCCCAATTCCGCGGCGTGCGGCATTACGTGCTCGGCAATCATTGCGTCGATACTTTGAATAAGCAGGAGTTTCTCGGCAACACGGCCATGCCGGCGGCCCATTATTCCTTCGACGCCGGCGGCTTCCACTTCGTGGTACTCGACTCGTGCTATCGCGGCGACGGCGTTGCTTACGGCCGCAACAATAGTCAGTGGACGGACGCCAACATCCCGGCCGCCGAGTTGGAGTGGCTGGCGGACGATCTCGGCAACAACGACCGGCCGACCATCGTGCTCGCCCATCAGCGGCTCGACGTCGCCGGCCAGCACGCCGTGCGCAACGCCGCCGAAGTGCGCAAGCGGTTGGAAACCGGCGGCCACGTCCTGGCGGTGTTTCAAGGCCACAGTCACGCTAACCAAGTCCAACAAATCGGCGACATCCATTACTGCACGCTGGCCGCCGTGGTCGAAGGTTCCGGTCAACAAAACAACGCCTACGCCTTGATGGATCTGCACGCCGACGGCACGATCCGCATCGACGGATTCCGCAAGCAGCAGGACTACGACTGGCCGCCGGCGGGTTGAGGCCTGCCGTCGTAAGCCTTGTCCCTGACGTAAGTAGTAGGCCGGACCAAGCGGCGAAGACAGCGACCGGTTCCTAATCAACACAACCGCCGCGCCGTTCCGGCAGGTTGAGAGTTCGGTTGGCGGTTCTGCCGGAACGGCGCGGCGGCTGCGCGGTGTAGATTGGTATAACTCTCGCGCCGCTTGGTCCGGCCTACTCCTGGCCGCCGACCGACTGAGGCCTGTTGCGTAAGTCATACGCTGGAAACAGCTTGCGGCGGACTTCCCTTTCTGTCGCATTTTCTGATACCAAACTGCCCGCCGGCGCGCCTTTGCTTATGGAAGATTCTCCGAGGCGCCGATGTCCGAAGCCGACCACAATCCTGCCGCTGCCCGAGCCGAATTTACCCGGCTGTTCGTCCGCCATCAGCGGGTGTTGTTCGGCTATTTGGTCAACCAGCTTGGCAACACGGCCGACGCCGAGGAGGTGCTGCAAGAGACGAGCGTGGTTCTGCTGACCGAGTGGGAGAAATTCACACCCGGCAGCAACTTTGTGGCCTGGGCCTGCCGGATCGCCTTGAACCAGGTACACCGCTTTCGCCGTCAGCAGAAACGCATCGGCCCGCAGCTCGATGGCGATCTGCTCGAGCAAATTGCCTCCGAAGGGGCCGAGCGGTGGCAATTGGCCGAGCAGCGTCGCGGCGCGCTGCAGACCTGTCTTGGCAAACTCTCGACCAGCGACCGCGAAATGATCGCCGCCATCTACGGCGAGTCGACCACCATGGCCGCCGCGGCGGAAAAGCTCGGCCGGCCGGTCAACACGGTCTACAAGGGCGTGCAGCGGATTCGCAAGGTGTTGCTGGACTGCATCCAGCGGACCCTCCGCGCGGAGGAGCAGCCATGACCGCCGCGATGTCTCACAACCAGCCAGACTTCCAAGAGTTGCTCGCTCAGTATTGCGACGGGCAGCTCACCGACGCGCAGCAACTTGCCTGGTTCGCTGAACAACTCCGCGGCAGCGCGGACCGCCGACAAGAATTCTACAACTATCACGATCTGCACGCCGAGTTGTACTGGCTGGAAAGCGCCTCGGCCCGGGCGGTGTTGGAATTGCCGCCCGCGGAGAAGCCCCTCGCGGAGCTTCCCGCCGCGAGTTGGTGGCGGCGATCGTGGGAAACGATCAACACCATTGAATCGGTGGCGCTGATTATCGCCACGCTGACCATGGCGATCATCGTGCTTTCGCTGGCGTTGTGGATGGTTCCTGATTGGCGGCCGGGCATGGCCGGTCCCGACGCAGACAGACCCGTGTTCGTCGCCCGAGTCGTGCGAACCTATCAGGCGGCATGGTCGGAGACTTCGGAAGTTCCCGCCAACCAGGTGACCGACTTGCTGCAAGGGCATCCGCTGGAACTGACCGGCGGCATGGCGGAAGTCGAATTCGACAGCGGGGCCAAGGTAACCATGGTCGCCCCTTGCACGTTCGTGCCCCGCGGCAAGGGCCGTATGGAGTTGATTGGCGGCAGTCTCACGGTGCATGTTCCCCAGGCCGCCGTCGGATTTACCGTGGATACGCCAGTCGCGACATTCATCGACTTGGGGACTGAGTTTGTGGCCGATGTTGCTCAAGACGGCACCGCCTCTCTTGGCGTTGCCGAGGGAAGCGTTCAAATCGCAACGGGAAAGCAAACAATCGTACTCCGGGCAGGGCAATCGGCTTCCGTGCCCGCGGTCGGACTGGTCAAAGTCGACAGCGCGATTAGTCCAGCATTGCTGTCCATCCGCCGACAAGTTGCGGCGCCGTTCGCACCGCCAGCAACCTTCGGCATCATACCGATTCCAACGGGCGCGGGTGACGAAGCCATCGTCGTAGAAGGAGTGTTTGTGGGAGCCGTCAACTGCGGTCCGGATAGCCCTGCCGTCGAAGTCGGCGGGTTGCGGTTCGCCGGCTCAGTGGAAGCCGCCGACGGCATCAACGGCATTCGCATCCTCTCCACGGCGCAAACTCCGGCGGATGGTCAATCCGGCACCCTCTGGCAAGCCGAACTCGCCAAGTTATTTGAACATCTCGATGGATCGGCATACGGTGGATCATTCGATCTGACCATTTCGGGCTTGACGCCTGGTGACCGATACCGGGCGCAGTTCATTTCTGGGCAGGGTCTATTAGCCGGCCAAGAACGTATCCGCGACTTTCGCATCTCGCTAGGTCAGCGGACCAGCGAGGTCGTCGCCGCGGCGGCAACCAGTCGTACAGATGCACCAGGCGCCAAAAGCGTGGTCGCCGAATTCACTGCCCGTCAGGAGACGGTCGTGTTTCAACTTGCGCCGGTCGACAGTCGATCTCGGGCGGTGCTGGCCGCCGTGGCTCTGTTTCGACTGGAATGACCTTGACCGGCTAGCTCTTACTTTAAAGTTCCGTCAACTTATCTATGCACTTCAAGGAGACACTACAATGCATTCGCCTACTAGCAAGTTACTGGCCGTGGCTTGCCTGACCATGTTTGCGGGCAGCGGCAACTTGGCATCCGCCGCGTTAATATCGGCGACGGCGGTTCCGCTCAGCAGCACTGGCGCGGAGATCCCCACCGACCTGCCGCGTCTACTGGCCGCTTGGGACGTCAATGACAACGACGCCGGCACGCCCATCGTCAACGGCATTCCTTTCAGCGGTACGCAACCGTCATTCATCACAATTTCCGGGTTCCCCGCCACTGTTGTCGACTGGGGCAATAACGTAGCACATTACGATTCAACCATGGCCGACATCATGGGAGACATGGTGGGAACCAACGTTAATGTCGGCGGCAATGTCCTGCTGAACGGTCTTGTAATCGGTCAGCTCTATCAGGTCACGTTTCTGCATCACCAGGACATTAACCAAAGCGATGGGCGCGATATGGAAGTCCACTTCGGCACGTCTATCGGCGATCCAGGCACGGGGGCTTTTTCTGTGGGAAACGATATGGGGTATATCTCGATCTTTGAATTCACGGCGGACAGTGCGAGCCAGAACTTCTTCCTCCGTCCAGGCGGTAATGACCGCGCCATACTGAACGCGGTGATTGTGCAAACGGTGCCCGAGCCGACAGCCATCTTGCTGCTCGTATTGGGAGCATTGGGAGTAGTCTGCGTTACCCGTCAGTGCCGGCGTGCCTGAGGTTAACAATCCTTTGGGAATGGAAGCTGAATCAATGACGGCAAGTAGCGCCATGTACCACACGATACCGAACCGGCGGTCCAGGCTCCCAAACGGCTTTACGTTGGTCGAGCTCTTGGTTGTGATCGCCATCATCGGCATCCTGATCGCTTTGCTGCTGCCGGCGGTGCAGAGTGCGAGGGAAGCGGCGCGGCGCTTGCAATGCCAAAACAACATGCGGCAGCTTGGCCTGGCATTGCACAACTATCACTTTACGCATCAACGCTTCCCGCCCGGCGCGATCCTCCACGCCCAGGTTACGGCGGCCAATAGCACATGGTGTACATCGCCGGGCATCAATCACGGCGGTCCGCCCTGGACTGTTCTGCTGCTGTCTTTCTTGGAACAACAAAACCTGTACAACCAGTTGGATTTTAGTAAACCGTTCAGCGACGACAGCTTCAACACGCCCCCGCCGAACTTCAGTGCCATTGTGCCGTTGCCCGTTTTCGAATGCCCCTCACAAGCCCAGCGGTTGAATGAGACGACCAACAACTACTGGGGCGTCGCCGGAGGCGGCCCTCAAGCGGCGTGCAGTGGAGCCAGCGGTACGCGCGACTTCTTCATCAACGGCACGCTGTTTGTTAATTCGTCGATCAGCATGGCCGAACTGCGCGACGGAGCAAGCAATACCTTTCTGCTTGGGGAAACACGCTACATGGGGGCGAACAACATGTGGAGTTCCAGCGGCAAGACCAATTCACTGGCGGCCGTGGTGAACATCGCCGGCGCCAAGGAACCGATCAACTTGCACCCCTACGAGGCCAACAACCCGCCTTACGTGTTCCGCGGCTTCAGCAGTTATCACCCCGGCGGCACCCACATGGCTTTGGCTGACGGATCGATACACTTTATTGGCGAAAGCATCGATCTGGCCACTTATCAACAACTCGCGATTCGCAACGACAGCCTACCGCTGGGCAGCTTGCCATGACGAGACGCGTCTCCAACACAGCAGCTCCGCCCCGCTGGCTACGGCGAGCGGTGCTGCTGTGTTGTTGTCTGGCGACTGGTCTGGTGGGCTGCGGAACCGACGGCCCGGTGCGCTACCCCGTGTCTGGCACGATCGAGTACGACGGTCAGCCCGTGCCGGCCGGGTACATCGTGTTTGAACCGGACACGGCGCAAGGCAACCAAGGCCCAGCCGGGCGGGCCACGATTTCAAAGGGTCACTACAAAACCGCCCCAGACCGCGGAATCGTTGGCGGACCAATGATCTTGCGAATCCACGCGACCGACGGCGTGCCCTACGCCATCGAGGAAGAAGGCGATGTCGTCGAACAAGGACGACCGCTGTTTGCCGAGCACGTAGTGTACGTAGCGTTTCCGCTGGAAGCGGCGGTACATGATCTCCGCATCGACGGCGACGGAGTGGACCGTTAGATGATTGCGTGCTCGACGATGTCGGCGTAACTGCTTTGCAACCCCGCTACTTAAGCGACGATGCACGATCTACCTAGCCGAGTGCATATTTCGCAACGACGCCCAAGAATAGAACCGCAACAACATTGAACGGTACTGGATACCGTTAGCGCTTGCTCGTTACTTCGCCAGCGGCACATCGATATCGTATTCCACCCCGCGCGAGTCAACCGATAACTCCAGGTCGGCCAACGAGGCGTCCGCGGCCACGTAGCTGACGCCGTCGGTTTCCAGCATCGGCGCCTGCCGCCAGCATGCGACGCGCACGCGGTACTTGCCGGGCCGCAGGCCGTCGCCCGGCTCAAAGGACGTCGCCTCGTACTGGCCGGAAGCATCGAACGCCGCTTGTCCGGCTCGCCGCGGGAATCCTTCGGCCGGTTCGAGCGGGGCGAAGTAGACCATGCCAGCCGCCGGGGGAGGACCGCCGTCAAACGTCACTTTGCCGCCGACCGCCACCGTCTGGGGACGGTCGGGGCCGCAGCCAGCCAGTAGGCTTATTAGCAGCACCGTAAATAAATAAAGCGCAGGTGTAGGTTTCATGGTCCCATCCTACTTTCTCACCACCGAGTCTGTCACCGGAGGTTATTGACCCGCCTGGGGCGAGGCATTAGACTCGACAGTGCGAGCCAGTTGAGACTTAGTATCAATACGAGCAGAATCGAGGATAAACCCATGTTGCTTCGTCTATTAAGTATTGTCTTTCTAGTTGCCAGCGGTCTAGTGGCCGGCGCTGCGGCCGACGAGGTCGTCAACGTCTACTCGGCCCGGCATTACGACACCGACGACGCCCTGTACGAAGACTTCACCAAGCAGACCGGCATCAAGGTGCGGCTGATCGAAGGCAGTTCCGAGGAGCTGCTGGCCCGGTTGCGCTTGGAGGGCGCCCGCAGTCCGGCCGATGTGCTGATCACCGTCGACGCCGGCCGGCTGTATGCCGCCCAGGACCGCGACCTGTTCCAGCCGGTGACCTCGACCGTGTTGCAGGAGCGGGTGCCGGAGCATTTGCGGCATCCCGACGGGCTATGGTTCGGACTGACCAAGCGGGTGCGAGTGATCCTGTACGCCAAGGACAGGGTGAAAGCGGGCGAAATCGAAACCTACGAAGACCTGGCCGATCCCGAGTGGCGGGGCCGCCTGCTGATCCGCAGTTCATCGAACGTTTACAACCAGTCGCTGGTCGGCTCGCTGCTGGAAACGCTTGGCCCAGCGAAGACGGCCACGTGGTGCCAGAATCTGGTGGCCAACATGGCTCGCCGGCCGCAAGGGGGCGACCGCGACCAGATTCGCGCCCTCGCCGCCGGCGAGGGAGATGTGGCAGTTGTGAATCATTACTACTTTGCCTTGATGGCTACCTCCAAGGACGAAGCAGATCGCGCCGCGGCCGACAAGTTGCAGTTGGTGTTTCCCAACCAAGAGGGACGCGGGGCGCATGTGAATATCTCCGGCGCGGGGGTGCTCAAGTCGGCGCCCAACAAAAACAACGCAGTGAAGTTCCTGGAGTATCTCACCAGCGACAAGGCGCAACAGATATTCGCGGCGAGCAACCATGAATATCCGGTGGTGGAAGACGTTTCGCTGTCGCCGGTGCTGCAATCGTTCGGCGACTTCAAGGAGGATACGATATCCGCCTACGACTTTGGCAAAAACAACCAGGAGGCGATTCGCGTGATGGATCGCGCCGGCTGGCGGTAAGGATGCCCGCTTGCGGGCGACCCTTCTCCCTCGGGGAGAAGGTGTCTGCGGAGCAGACGGATGAGGGCGGTCCTGCTGAAAGGTTTGCCACTTGATGGCGCTGGTGAAGGCGTTGCCGACAAGCAGCGCCGCCCTCATCCGGCCTTCGGCCACCTTCTCCCAAAGGGAGAAGGGTCTGCTTCAGTCCGCTGATGTGTTATGTGCAAGCCATTTCCGATATTTGTTTGAACACAAATAAAACTCTGTTGCCGCTTTTCCGCTCGATTTTTCAGCCGCCCGGGTGTGTTGCATGCGTGAATCTGGCAAACCCCACGCGTCGGCACGGTCGGGATGGGGCTGGCCGTTGGCCGCGTTTACCGTGGCGGCGCTGGTCTCCACGCCGGTGGTCGTGGTGTTAGGGAGCGTCGGCTTCGATTCCGACGGCGTATGGAGCCACCTGGCCGAAACGCTCCTGGCGACCTATATCACCAACACGCTGTTGCTGGCCTTGGGTGTTTCCTTGCTGTCGCTGCTGATCGGCGTGGGGTGCGCCTGGGCGGTCACGCTCTGCCGCTTTCCAGGTCGCCGGCTGTTCGCCTGGGCGTTGCTGCTGCCGCTGGCCATTCCCACCTACCTGGTTGCCTACACCTATACCGATCTGCTCCAGTTCAGCGGACCCGTGCAGAGCTGGCTGCGCGGCACGTTCGAATGGAGCCGCCAGGACTATTGGTTTCCCGAAGTCCGCTCGCTGCCCGGGGCGATATGCATGCTCAGCGCGGTGCTCTATCCCTATGTGTACCTGACCGCTCGGGTGGCGTTTCTTGAACAGTCGGTCTGCGTGCTGGAAGTCAGCCGCACGCTGGGCCTGGGGCCTTGGAAAAGCTTCTTCCGCGTGGCGCTGCCGCTGGCGCGACCGTCGATCATCGCCGGGGCCATGCTGGTGCTGATGGAGTCGGTGGCCGAGTTCGGCGCCGTCGACCATTGCGCGGTCGATACGTTCTCCACCGGCATCTATCGCGCCTGGGTGAGTCATGGGTCGCTCGTGGCCGCTGCTCAGCTCTCGGCCTGCCTGATGCTGTTTGTCGCGGCCGCGGTGGCCATTGAAAAGCTGTCGCGACGCGAGGCCCGGCACCACCACGCAACCCAGCGCTACCGGGAACTTCCCGCCTGGCGGCTGCCCGGGCCGATTGGCTGGCTGGTTTCCGCCGCTTGTTGCCTGCCGATTGCCGTCGGCTTTGTCGTGCCGACGGCGCTGTTCGCCGAAAAAACGTTCCGCTGGGGTGACGAGCGCGCGCACGAGATGTTCTGGGAACTGGGAAGAAACACATTCACCCTGGCGGCGTTGGCCAGCGCCATCGCCGTGGTGCTGGCGCTGGTGATCGCCTACGGCCGGCGACTGCGACCTGGCCCCGTGATGAACCTTTCCGCCGCGACCGCCGGCCTGGGATACGCCATCCCCGGCGCAGTGATCGCCATCGGCGTGTTGATTCCGCTGGTCTGGCTCGACCACCGGCTGGGTGATCTGCTCTCCGAGTGGTTCGGCATGACCACCGGCCTGCTGCTCAGCGGCACGATCGTTGCGGTCCTGCTTGGTTATCAGGTGCGATTCATGGCGGTCGCCTTGGGAATTACCGAAGGGGGCCTGGGGCGCATTCGCCCGTCGCTCGACGCCGCGGCACGCACGCTGGGCGCCTCGCAAACCGGCACGCTGTTGCGGGTTCACGTCCCGTTGCTGCGCGGCTCGTTGTTGGCCGCCGCACTGTTGGTTTTTGTGGATGTGACCAAGGAGTTGCCCGCCACGCTGATCTTGCGCCCGTTCGATTTCGATACGCTGGCCGTGCGGGTGCATCAGTTGGCCCAGCAGGAACGCCTGGAAGAAGCCTCCAGCGGCGCCTTGGCCATCATCCTGGTGGGCCTGCTCCCCGTGTACCTGCTGTCGCGATACATCAGCCGCGCGCGGCCCGGCGCCATGCCGGCGGAAACGGCCTTTCTTTCCAGTACGTAGCAAGTAGGCGCCAAATGGAATTCGGAATACAAATCGAGTCGGTCACGCACGCCTATGGACCGCTGACCGTCGTCCGCGACGCCGATCTGACTGTTGCCCCCGGTGCGATTCATTGCCTGCTGGGGCCGTCCGGCAGCGGCAAGACGACGCTGTTGCGGCTGGTGGCCGGACTGGAGCGTGTGCAGCAAGGGAGCATCTCGCTGGACGGGGTCCGCGTCTCCGGACCGCGGACGCACTTGCCGCCCGAGCGGCGGTCGATCGGTTACGTGTTCCAGGACTATGCCCTGTTTCCGCATCTGAACGTCCGCGACAACATCCGGTTCGCCCTTGGGCGGATGCCCAAGGCCGCGCGAGCCGCCCGCACCGCCGACCTATTGGAGCACGTCGGCATGGCCGAATTCGCCTCGGCCATGCCGCACA
>JBGTJT010000319.1:0-3317 GCA_041744995.1 Pirellulales bacterium
GCCGAACGCAGCGGAGTCGGACGCGATGCAGTCGGACGCGATGCAGCGGCACGGAGCGTCTGGAATCGCGATGCCGTCGACCGATCCGATCGAGGCCGTGAGGCGTTCCGTCCCGGCGGAGCAGACCGGGGAGATGTGACCCGCGGTAGTTCGGATCGTGGCGCCTTCGATCGTGGCACCTTCGATCGTGGCACCTTCGATCGTGACAGTTCAGATCGTAGCCGTTCAGATCGTGGCGTTGCAGACAGTGGCACCTCAGACCGGGGCACTTCAGACCGGGGCGGTTTTAATCGTGACAGTTCTGATCGCAGTTTTGACCGCGGCAGCTTTGATCGCAGCTTCGACCGCGGCAGTCGATCCGACGGCCGCACCGTGGTGGACGGCCGGGACGCGGTTGATCGGGATCGCTTCACCCGAGGCGATTCCAATCGCGACCGCGGCGGCCGCGGCGATTGGGATCGCGATCGCGACGGTCGAGGCGACTGGGATCGGCAGCGCAGCGACTCCACCCGGCGCGGCGGCGATTACGCTCACGGCGGCGGCTATTACGACCGCGATCGCTCAAGTCACCGCAGTCATTCCGACAGCCATTGGAATCGCGATCGACGCGGCGCCTATGGCGGCCATTACGATTGGGCGCGGCATCGCGGCCACGATCACAAGAGCTATAGCGGCTACTACCACGGAAACCGCCGCCATGACTACAAGCATCATGGCCACTATCACCGGCCCCGGTATAGCTACCTGAAGTATTCCCGACCGTTTAGTTTTGGTATTTATCTGGGCGGGTACTTCGACTCGTTCTACTACAACCCCTACTACTACGGCTACGATTACTACTACGGCTATCCGTACATTTACGGCAGCTACTCGTATTACCGTCCGTACGCGTACTACCAACCGTACTTGACCTACTACTCGTCACCCACGCAACAGGTGATCGAACAGCATCTCGTCGTCAATGAGGCGCAAATGGAAGAGCGCCAGTTGCCGATCATCGATCCGTTGATTCGCTCGCCGAACACGCCCGTCGCCGGCGAGGCGGCCAGCGACCTGGCCTCTGAAGAGCGTATGGAGCAGTATTTCCAGGCGGCTCAATTGGCGTTCGTCAACGGCGAGTATGAGGAGACGATGCGGCAATTGCAGCACGCCTTCATCGAATCGCCCCGCAATCCGCGGCTGTACGAGTTGGCCGCGCAGACGCATCTTGCCCTGGGCGAGTTCGACCGCGCCAGTTCGGCCGCCCATGAGGCGATGGCGCTGGCGGAGGAGAGCGAATGGGGTTGGCTGGTGGCCAACTACGAGCGGTTCTACCGCGGCACTGCCTATGTCGATCAGATGGCGGTACTCAACGAGCATCTACGCGAGACGCCGGACGATCTCGACGCCCGCTTCGTGCGCGCTTATCAGTATGCCTTCCTCGGTTACGGCGAGGCAGCGGTCAAGGATCTTGATTTGCTGTTGGCCGAAGCGCCGGAGGATCTACTCGCCCGAACCTTGCTGACGCGACTCGGCGGCACGCCGCCGCCGCTGCCGCAAGAGGCCGAAGGCGGTCGGGTCGTTCCATCCGCGGGACAGGGGGGCGATTTCGACAGCGAAGTGCCGTTCCCGCTGCGCCGGCCGTCATAGGCTGGCAAGCGGACAGCTTCACATAAAGCCTGGGGACGACCGTCCCCAGGCTTTCGTTATAGATGGGACATTTTTCCCCGCTTCACATATTTCGCGAGCTACCGTCGGCGTAACCTGAACGCACGTTTACGTCCTCGGGGGAAACTTTCGTTTCACAACGGGGTTAGTTGTTATAATGAAAAGTGATCCGTCGCTGGCGGTCGAGAATTCGCTTCAGTTCACTGCGATCGCCCGCCCGCCCCGCTCACCGTTACTCTTATCGAGGTCCGAATATGCCGCGATTTTCACTACGCCACGCGCCTAGCCGCGGCTTGCGGCGGGCCGGCTTTTCCACCATTTGGATCATGCTGATTGTCATCAGTTTGGTCGTCGTGGGGGGGGCTCTTGCCTGGGTGACTCAATCCGGGGGCAAGACTCGCAGTGACATGCTCACCCAGACCGCGTTTCGTGCGGTGTTCGTTCACGAAGTCACTGAGCGGGGCGAGATCGAGAGCGCCAACAACGTCGAAATCCGCTGCCAGGTGAAAGCCAACGGCAAGGCAGGCACGCCGATATTGACCATCGTGCCTGAGGGGACGTATGTCGAGAAGGGAGACCTGGTCGTCCAGCTTGACAGCTCAGCGCTGGAGAACGAACACACATCGCAAATCATTCTCGCCAACAAGAGCAAGGCGACGATGATCCAAAGCAAGAACGCCTGGGACGCCGCCAAAATATCGAAGATCGAGTACGTGGAAGGGACGTTTCTGCAAGAAAAGCAGACCATCCAGAGCGAGATCTTCGTCGCCGAGGAAGACCTTCGCCGGGCCGAGCAGTATTTGCAGTACAGCGAGCAGTTGGCCAACAAGGGATACGTCACGGCGCTGCAACTGGAGGCGGACCGCTTTGCCGTCGACAAGGCGAAGAACGATCTCGACTCGGCCAAGCAGCGGCTGAAAGTCCTCGAGAAATACACCCAGGAGAAGCAGCTTACGACGCTGGAGGCGGACATACTCACAGCCGAAGCGCGCTACCTGGCCGACAAGAACACCTACGAGCTGGACGTGCGGCAAGCCGACGAACTCAAGCTCGAAGTCGAGAAGTGTACCCTGCTGGCCCCCAGCGGCGGACAGGTGGTGTACGCCAACGAGTACGACCGCCGCGGCGGGTCGGAAGTGATGATCGAGGAGGGGGCGATCATGCGCCAAGGACAAGTCATTGTCCGCCTGCCCGATCCGGCCAAGATGCAGGTCAAGACAAAAATCAGCGAAGCTCGCATCGGCTTCGTCACGATCGGCATGCCGGCAAAAATTCGGATCGACGCGTTTCCCGAATTGGCGCTGACGGGCCGGGTAACGCGCGTGAGCGAGTATCCGGAACCGGGCGGCTGGATGAGTTCCAACGTCAAGGAGTATGCCACCTGGGTCGCGATCGATCAGGCCGACAAGCGTCTGCGTCCCGGCTTGACCGCGGAAGTGAAGATCGAAGTGCGGCGCATCGAGGACGAACTGCAGATCGCCGTGCAGGCGATCCAGGAACATGGCGGCGACCACTACGTGTTTGTCAGGCGGCCCGACAACAAGTGGGAACCGCGGCAAGTGCAACTGGGGCCGAGCAATAATAAGTTTGTGGTGATCGAATCGGGTCTGGAAGCGGGCGAAACGGTCGTCACCGAGGGCCAACTGCGGTTGGTCAACGGCACGAAAGTG
>JBGTJT010000320.1:0-28397 GCA_041744995.1 Pirellulales bacterium
AAAACTGCGGAAGTGGTATCTATTTACAGCGTCAAGCCTGCGAAACTGGTACCCACCAGAGACTTAACTATTACCAGAGATATAAACTTAAAGAGAAATCTTTTTTCATACTACTGCGTAGCCAGTCCGGCTATCGCCTCCCTGGCTACGCATTAGTATGTTTGTTGTTCTTTGTAAAGCAGGACCGTGTTGGCGCATTTGCTGTCGATGAGTTGCGCTGTCATTGCCTTACTGGCTGGTATTCTTTCTCAGTAGTCGCTCGCTGTTTCCACGGCGCGTTAAAAACCATTCGGCTGATTCGCTGCTGAAGTTCTGAGCTGGAAGAGAGAAGATCTCGATTGTGTGATAGGCAAACAGACGACCGAGACGCTGTTGTGGAAATGGCGTTCTTTTCACGGCTCGCTTGTCCGCTGCGCCCGAAAACGCCCCTGTACGTCGAACCACTGCCTAATCTGCTCCAGGCAATCGACCAAGATTGCCCGGGAGGGCGCTGGGATCCCGAATCGGAATCGCATCCGGCTGGGAATGACCCTCTCCCCCCTGGGGCGAGACCCTTTATCTACCGGCCCTAGGCCCGGCATCGAGCCCCGGAAATTAAATGAAGAGGAGCCGGTCGCCGCAGACTACGACTGCATCTCTGGCTGGAGGTAGGCCAGATACTCGCAGCCAGCAAAATCGCAGCCGTCAAAGTGGCAGTCGTAATCAACGCCCATTGGGATCTCAATCTCGACGGTCGGCCCCGCTGAATCACAGTCTGGCATAGCTCTGGCCGCCTTTGGCGAGAATCGCCATCAGTCTGTGGTGCCGAACTTCCGGGCGAACGTCTGCTCGTCGGTGGGTGATCGATAATAATCGTTGTGCGTAGCGGATGCGTAGTGCGTAGCGGATGCGTAGTGCGCACCGGCTGCGCACGACACGGACAGGCTCAACTGGCAATACTGCGCAGTAGATGTTGACTACGCCGGACACCGTGTCCGGAAAGCCGGTGACGTCAGGGCAGTCACGCGTGACCACTTCTTTACTTCTATCAGGTGCGGGACAGGCTTTTTTAGCATCTTGACTAGCAGATAATAGCAGCGATGGAGGGCAGAAGGCTCAGACTTCGGCACTGGCGCCTGTGTGATCGCTAGTTCGGGTGCGTAGCGGATGCGCAGTGCGGACCGGCTGCGCACGACACGGACTGGCTCTTCGGCCAAATGCTGCGTAAGGATCGCTGCATCTGAATCCGCGGACATCGTGTCCCCGAATACGAGTGACGTCACGGCAGTCATCCGTGACCACTGCTACACGCTGACGCCGGCACGCGTGACGACATACAATACTTTCTCCTACTTTCACAGAATCCGCATTGAGGATAGACCATGAGCCTAACCAACAGACAACGCGGCTGTCTCATTGGCTTGGCCATCGGCGACGCGCTCGGCGCGGCAGTGGAATTCCAGTCGCCGGGCACATTCGAGCCGGTGACCGAGTATCGGGCCGGCGGTCCGCACGGTTTGGCGCCCGGAGAATGGACCGACGATACGTCCATGGCCTTGGCCCTGGCCGACAGCATTGCCGCGGTCGGCTTCGATATCGATGACCAGGCCGAGCGATACCTGGCGTGGTGGCGGACCGGCAAATATTCGGTGAATGGGCGCTGTTTCGACATCGGGATCACAACTCAAGCGGCGCTTTCCCGGTTTGAACAGCAGGGAGACGCGCGTCAGTCGGGCGATCCGTCCGAACGAGCCAGCGGAAATGGTTCCATCATGCGGCTGGCACCGGTGCCGATCAAATACGCGCATTTGTTCCCCGATGAAGTCGGCAAGCTTGCCGAACTGGCGGCCGAATCGAGCCTGCCCACACACGCGAGTCCCCAATGCCTGTCGGCGTGCCGCTATCTGGCCGTCTTGCTGGCCGGCTTGATGCAGGGCTGTGATCGCGAGGAGGTGCTTTCTTCCGACTGGGAGCCCTTGCGAAAACTTCGAAGTTTGGAGCCGCTCCATCCGGAGATCGACGCGGTCGTGCTCGGCAGTTTCCGGCGTCTGCAGCCGCCGGAGATACAAGGCAGCGGTTATGTGGTCAAGAGTCTGGAAGCGGCTTTGTGGGCGTTCCGCGGTGCGGCCGACTACGAGGAGGCTGTCTTGCGGGCGGTCAACTTGGGCGATGATGCCGACACGACCGGCGCGGTCTGCGGCCAGATCGCCGGGGCCTACTGGGGCGAGAGCGGGATTCCGCAGCGGTGGCGGGACGGACTAGGCAAGATGCACCTGATCGAAGCGGTACTGCAAAAGTCGCTGACTGTCTGAGCGGAATAGACTGACGGCCTGTACCGCAATTAACCGACGATGCCGCCGCTGTTGAGATCGATCCACGGCGCGAGCCGCCGGCCGGCGGCGACGGCCTTGTCGGGCCGTTAAGCGGCGTTCTCAAAGTGGGCCAGCATCCGGCAGTTGGCGCGTGGGCGGCGCCGCCCAGTTTCAACGGCTGGCGAAGTCGGTCAGCGCGGGGCGGCGTGTGATGCGGAAGTGACGTAGATCATTGCCCAGAGCTTGTTGTTTAACCCGAACTTCATTACTGCGATGATTGCAGACGCTCGGAGAGCTCCAGCAGCATTCGGATCGCCGAGGTGAAATAACGTGCTTCTGCATGGGTGCAGCGAAATGTCTTCATTTGGTGCATGGCCTGATTGCGGTACGATTTATACAAACTGAGCGCTGTGCTGGCGAACCGCTCTTCAATTTTGTTTTCGTTCTTGATCTTGCGCTGCAAGATACCGAGAAGTTCTCCAGGCTTTCCGCAAAACTCCTGTCGCCAGATCGCCTGGGAAAGCGCCTCAATCGCCGGCGACAAATTCCGGACGATCATTTCGGCCCTGCCGGCGCGCAATTCCAGAGCCAGTTCTCGTTCGGCAGTCTCCAACGCCAGACATATATCGTCACGGCTGGAGGTTTTGTCCACCCGGTAAGGACGCGGGGTTGCGGACTTTGCATCTGCCCACCGCGCTTCGAGGTCTTGTTGACGTACCGCCCCCAACACTTCGCCAAATGCCATCCACAGAGAGCCAAGTGCCTCGGAAGCCAATTCGGTTACCCGAAACAACCAGTCTTCGCCGCGCCCGAAATACGGAATCGGCAATTCTCCTAATACTTTTTCCAGTGTCGCCTTGGCCACATGGCCCTTGGAAACGATCTCTGCCCGGAGCAATTGGGCAATTTCTTCCTGCGGAATAAAACGCTGTAGAGAGAATTCCTCTTCCAAAATCGGATGCATCGAATTCTGATGGGTCTCCGATAGTTGATACAGCACGTTACCCGCGGCCCCCAGGCAATGCCCGAAGGAACGTCCCAACTCAAAGTAATTGGAGAAACCACATTTATGGGCCAACTCCTCGAGTACCTCGACGAGCCGATCGGGATCATCCCGCCCGACTTTTTTGAGGATATCTCTTTGTCCATGTGATTCTTCTTCTTGGCCACCATTGGAATACCACTCCTGGCTCGATAACGCTGCTTCTAGGGCCAACTCGTAATGGCGGAAGTCCTCGATCAGCCCAAGACGTCTATCCAGTGGGGAGAGTGCCAGAAACTCCCGCAGTTCCGGGAAAAGTCGATCGGCGAGAAAACGCCGACTATCCTCCTCGCGGCCAAGTCCTTCAAAAATTTTGGCGCCATGCAAGGCGGGCATCAGGGTGGCTAGTCGCCGTCGGGCGAGATCAACGAAAAAAACATGTTCCGATCGGCGATATTCGCCAGCGCATTCACCCAGCAGAAGTGCCTCGGCCGGAAATATTTCGCAATCGACGGACATGGCATCCTCATGGTTGAATCGTTCGCTGGCTGGCTGCCTACTTGCCTCTAAACACCTTTATTACCTCGTCGCCCGCCCACTTACGTCTCGAATAAAAGCGAGGGTTGCGATGTAACTTGCTTCAAGGTCGTATCTCATGAACCTGTTAAGTCCGTGCTTTACTACTGGCTACAGTCGAGGATGTGATGGATCGTGGCGGCCAGCAGTTGCTGGGTGGTCGCCTGGCGGTCTCGCAATCGCGCGGACAACTCGTCGCACTGTGACAGCAATTGGTCCACCTTGGCGACGATGCGTTTTTGCTCGGCTAATGGGGCTAGCGGAATCGGCACCGACACGACGATCGACTGATTGATCTTCCGCATGCTGCCGGATGTGCCTGTCGCGCGCGTCTGAAAGAATGTCCGCGATTGCTGGCTTCGCAGGATCAACTGCAAGAAGTCGGGTTCGATCTCGTCATTGACGCGAAACTTCATCATCAAGTCAGGGTAGATGAATTCGTGGTGCGGTCCCCTGTAAATGGCTGTGATGCCGACATAGTCGAGTGAGTTGCTCCGCTGAATCAGAATGTCACCATCCCGCAGCCAGAGATAAGAGTCGTCGGGTACTTCCTCGTCGATGAACTTCACGTATCTTCCGTCGAATATGCCCGACGTGGTAGCGCTCAGTGTGAGACTCTTTACCGGCGTTTCAAAATCAACAGGTTTCGGAGAATAGCCGTTTCTTGGGCCGTAACTCAGGATGTCGTAGAGCTGCGCCAATTGCCACGAAGCGGGTAGCGTTCCTTCAATGCCATTTGGTTCTAGGGGCAATACGGTCTTCGGCTTCTTCAGCTCGCCCGCTTCAATGAGTTCGTTCGTCCGGCTGCGTATTCGTTCAAGCGCGGTAGATGCCGGTTCGTCGTTGGGATCTTGCGGAACTAGCTTGCCCTGAACGGCGAGCTGCAAAATCGACTGTCGAAGGTCGGCGAGGGTTTCGGGGGTGTCGTAGAGCACTTCGAAGTGGTCGTTCAGACGCTGCCACGCACTCGAAAGATTGCGGCGCGAGCGGGAAGCCATCAGGTGACGCAGGCAACTGCGACTGGCTCGCTCTCGCAACTGGGCTCGTTCTGTGAGGCGAGATTCCAACACGTCGCACTGCGACATCAAAGCATCCACCTTGGCCACGATCCGACGTTGTTCCGGCAGAGGGGGGAGCGGAATGCAGAGGTTTTCGAGCTTACCTTTTGTAATGTGGCGCAACCCGACGCCGCCATGTGCTTGCGCGATCATTTCGTCGAGTCGGACATTGATGGCAAGTCGTAGCAATTCCTTGTAATAGCCCTCACCGATCAGTTCAGCACGAAAAATGTGCTGGTTGAGAACCGCGTGGCCGTTGGCCCAGATGAATGCGCCGAATGATGTTCCCGGCGTGCCTGACCAACTAATGAGAAAGTCGCCTTCGTGAACGTGGACTTTTTCGGGTACTTCAAAGTCACAGTAGTTATAGGGCGCGTCGGGGTTGTTCAAGTTTTGAATGCGAATGATCGGCAGTCCTGACGTACTCCATTCATCGGGCTTGAATGCGCGACCATTAACTAGAGCCATCGCGTCGCCAATGCGAATCCATTCCCAATTTGTGGGAATCTCGAAAGGTGCGTCGGCAGGTTGAACGTCCTTGAAGGATTGCAGATTGCGACTTTTGTTTGCTTTGACGAGTTTCTGCTTCGCCGATTTTATGTGGTCGACAAGCACAGATGCGGATTCGGCGTCACGCTGGTCCGTCAGCATTCCTCGCATCGCCCATTCCAGAATCAATTCTCGCAGCCTCGCCACTCCCGCCGGCGTCTCGGCAAACGCGTCCAGATTGTCGAAAAATGCATCCAAGGTTGCATTCGGCGGACGGTCAATCAACTCACTGGTCGCGGCGGCACTCATGCGGACTCACCTCCGAGCGCGGCGGCAAGTTCGTTTTTCAAGAGCTCAACCGACTGTTTCACTTCACCACGCACCCGTTCCAAGTCAGCCAGCAGTTCGTCCGGATCGCCCGGGCCGGTATCGGCATTGTGCGGGTTCTTGATGTCCAGGTTGTAACCACCAGCCTTGATGTCTTCAGCCGAAACCTTCCAGGCAAACTCGCTCGCCTTGCGGCCCTTGAAGCCGCCGCGGGCGTCCGGCTTGCCCCACCACTTTTTCTCGGGCTTAAACTCGTCAATTCGGATCGGCTTAGTCTTGTTGTACGACTTGGCACCCGACGGATAAGGATGCTCGTAGTACCAGATGTCCTTCGTCGACTCTCCCTTGGTAAAGAAAAGCAGATTGGTCTTGATGCCGGTGTAGGGACTGAACACGCCATTGGGCAAGCGGACGATCGTGTGCAGGTTGCACTCCTCCAGCAGTTTTTCCTTGATCCGCGTTTTGACCCCTTCGCCGAACAGTGTGCCATCGGGCAGCACGATCGCGCCCCGGCCGCCCGGCTTGAGTAGGTGGGTGATTAGCACCAGGAACAGGTCGGCTGTTTCGCGGGTCTGAAACTGCTTGGGGAAGTTCGTTTCGATGCCGTCTTCTTCCTGGCCGCCAAACGGCGGATTGGTCACGATCACGTCGACGCGGTCCTTGGGCCCGTAGTCGCGCAACGGGCGGGCCAGCGTGTTGTCGTGGCGGATGTTGGACGGAACGTCGATGCCGTGCAGCAACATATTGGTCGTGCAGAGTAGATGTGGCAGCGGCTTCTTTTCCACGCCGTGGACAGAGCCTTGCAGCACGTCCTCGTCGGCGGGCTTCTTGACGTATTTGCTACGGACATGCTCGATGGTGCAGGTCAGAAACCCGCCCGTGCCGCAGGCCGGGTCGAGCACCCGTTCGCCCAGCCGGGGATCGACCTGATCCACGATGAACTGCGTTACCGCGCGGGGCGTGTAGTATTCGCCCGCATTGCCGGCCGATTGCAGATCCTTGAGCACCTGCTCGTAGATGTCGCCGAACAGGTGCCGCTTCTTAGAGTCGTTGAAGTCGATGTCGACGTTGATCTTGTTGATCACCTGACGCAACAGCGTGCCGTTTTTCATGTATTGGTAGGCGTCTTCAAACACGCTGCGGACGACGAAGCCACGTGATTTGCCATTGGTGCCGACCGGCAAATCCTTCAATGAGGGAAATAGATCGTTGTTCACAAACTCCAGCAAGGCATCGCCGGTAATCCCTTCCGGATCGGCGGCCCAGTTGCGCCATTGCAGCCGCTTGGGGATCGGCGAGCGGTAGTTGTCCTGGAGCAGTTGCAGTTCCTGTTCTTTGTCGTCGTAGATTTTCAGGAACAGCATCCAGACGAGTTGGCCGATCCGCTGGGCGTCCCCGTCGACGCCGACGTCCTTTCGCATGATGTCCTGAATGGACTTGATCGTTGTGCTTATTGACATAGATGATCCGCGTTATCGGTTGGAAATCGTTCAAACGAACGTGTTGGGCCAGCTAAATTGAAAGTGGCTGTGTTCATAGAATGTTTCGCGAAGCCACTCCAAGTCGGATTCCCAATCCGCTATCGCTGCTTCCGGCGGGTTGGCCCAACTGCTTCGCTCGCGGCACAGCCAAGCGAGATGCTCGGCGATGCGCCTGAGGCGATCACCACTATTGGGAGTACCCCATTGAGCGACGTACGCATGATCTGCCGGGTTTGCAAACGGTAACGGTTCCGTAAACGCCTGACGGAGAATCCGGCGTCGTATAGACTCGGTTTCGCCGCTGCTTCCCGCTCGATACCCCAAGATTACCAAGGGGCTTTGATCGTTCCCACAGAACTCGGTTCTCCGGCTCGACGAGCGGCGGTTGGGCGGAACGTACGTATCAACCCAGCCCGGCCAGCCCTCGGCGACAAACTCAAGCCCGGGGTGCCCGGCTCGATAAGCGTCTAGGACGTCTCTGGGCGCAGTTAGTGGGTCTTGCGAGCACGCGAGGAACGCCAAGAACATTTCTTGCGAATAAATGTAGAGACGGTCACCGACTTTGGCGTCAATCAGCGTATCGATCACCTCCGGCTCCCACGACTCGCGACCTAAAATGAGAACGTCCGAACAAACCTCGTCAATGTCGGTATAGCATTCAACATTGTATATCCTGATGAATTCCGCTAAGTGGTCGGCGTCGAAAGGGCCGTCGCCGATCAAGTTGATTTCACCCCAATTTGCAAGTGTTTTAACGACAGGGGCGCCGACAGACTCTACAAGTGATCGGAAGAACCACATTTGGATCACTTTGCAGTTGAAGGGGCCATGCGCCGGCTGAGGAAGATTCAAGGCAAAGCGACGATGTGTTCGCTCTGGGTGTTGAGAGTAGAATTCATCGGCTACGCCGAATCTCTCAAAGTCCGCATCGGTAGCACCCATTGCTTTCAGGATTTCGCAGAGGCGCGAACGGTTGTCCGAATTGCAGGATTCGCAGTCCTTAACCGCACGATTAAAGAACTCCCGATTCAGCCGCTGAATCATACCGGTGGCTGGAGTCATGTGAGTCCTGGCATTTACCCAAGACCAACAGTCTTGAGGTGACCGCTCGGAGGGATCGTAGAGCCAAATGTACTCTTCCTCGTCGACCTGAATAGAGATTTCCTCGGGAATCATCAAACGCATCCTTTATGCGGCAGCCGAATAGAGGTATTTTTCAAGTTCCTGCAATGCTTTAAGGTAATCTTCCTTGGAGCCGAACGCTTTGATCAGTTCCACGGGCGTGCCGAGTTGATCAAGCGGCTGGACGCGGAGGATGTCCATGTCCTCGATGGCGAGAATGCCCTGGTGGGCGTACTTGTCGAGAAGTGCATCCAACACGGCCCGCGCCTTCTCGCCGTACTTGGCAAAGTAGTTCCGCTTGCGGACGTTGTCGGCACGTTCCTTGCGAGTAAGCGGCGGTTGATCGAAGGCAATGTGGCAAATCAAATCGAACGGATCGAAATCCTTGCCTACGGCGTCGGCCACCGCTTCGAGCAACACGCCTTGGTTTTCCAGTTCGTCAATGATCGTGTCTTTACGGTCCGCGGCTGACCACTGGTTAAGAAATTCGTCGAGTGAAGCGAACCGACTCAAAACCGACTTGCGCGTGAAATCCTTGAGCGACTCGGTAATCAATTTGCCGTCGTTGCCATAGTATTGGACTCGCTCGGCAACAACGAAGACGGGGACGTCGCCGACGTAATACTTCCTGAGCGGATCACCGCCACCGCCGCCACCTTCCCCTCCGCCCCAGCCGGGCGGCTCGGGTTCACCCTCGGGGCCATCCCCGTTGCCGAAATCGTCACCGCCCACGACATCGTCGTCCTCGGGTTCGGGGGGAACCGGCGGGTCTTCGGGGCCCGGCTGATAAATCTGAACCGGGTCGCCGTCAAAGCGGGGATCGGCGAATAACTCGGTCGCCTTCTTGAAGTCCATGATCGTGAAGAAGTATTTGTCAAAATCCTCATTGATCCGCGTTCCGCGGCCGATGATCTGTTTGAACTCAGTCATCGATTGAATGCGCTGGTCCAGCACAATGAGCTTGCAAGTTTGGGCGTCGACGCCCGTCGACATCAGTTTGCTCGTGGTGGCAATCACCGGATAACGACTTTCCGGGTGGATAAAGTTGTCGAGCTGATCCTTACCCTCGTTGTTGTCGCCGGTGATTCGCATTACATAGCGGCGCTCGTCGGTGGCAATGTCGGCATTCTCGTTGACCAGAGCCTGCCGCATGCGTTCTGCATGTTCGATGTCTTCACAGAACACAATCGTCTTGGCGTAGCGGTCGGTTCCCTTGAGAAACTCGGTGATCTTCTTGGCGACCAGTTTGGTACGTTCGTCCAACACCAGTTTGCGGTCGAAATCTTTCTGGTTGTAGATGCGGTCTTCGATCAACTCGCCATGCTTGTCGACCTTGCCCTGCTCGGGACGCCAGCCGGCCAGATCCTTGTCGAAGTCGATGCGAACGACCTTGTACGGCGCCAGAAAGCCGTCGTCGATCCCCTGACGCAGGGAGTACAAATAGAGCGGGGCGCCGAAATAATCGATGTTCGAGACGTCTCGCGTTTCCTTCGGCGTGGCAGTGAGGCCGATCTGCGTGGCCGACTTGAAATAATCAAGTATCTCCCGCCAAGCCGAGTCGGCCGCGGCACTCCCCCGATGACACTCGTCGACAACCACGAGATCGAAGAAGTCGGGCGAGAACTGCTTGTAAATATCCTGCTCGTCCTCATTGCCGGTAACGGCTTGATACAATGCCAGATAGATCTCATACGACTTGTCAATTTGCCGTTTGGAAATCTTGGTCATCGCCTGACCGAACGGCTTGAAGTCGTTGGTGCGAGTCTGGTCAACTAAAATATTGCGATCAGCCAGGAACAGGATGCGTTTCTTCGCGCCCGATTTCCAGAGCCGCCAAATGATCTGAAACGCTGTGTAGGTTTTTCCGGTCCCCGTGGCCATCACCAAGAGAATGCGGTCCTGGCCTTTGCTAACCGCCTCGACGGTGCGGTTGATCGCGATCTGCTGAAAATATCGGGGCGACTTTCCGCTCCCGTCGGCGTAGTAATCTTCAGTAACGATTAGTTCCTGTTCGGGCGTCGCAATATTTTTCCACTGGCGGTAATGCTGCCAAAGGACTTGGGGAGAGGGAAAGGCATCGAGCCCCAGTTGTTGTTCTACGGTGCCGAAGGTGCCCGACCGATCGTGAAACAGGAAGCCGTCGCCGTTGGAACTAAACGCGAATGGAACGTCGAGGATTTCGGCGTAATCGAGCGCCTGTTGCATGCCGGCGCCAACGCTGTGGTTGTTGTCCTTCGCCTCGACCACCGCGATGGGGATGTTTGGCTTGTAATACAGTATGTAGTCGGCCCGCTTTCGCTCGCCCCGTTTGACCGTCTGGCCGCGGACCATGATCCGGCCGTCGGTGAAAAATACCTCCTCCCGCATCTGTGCAAGCGTATCCCAGCCCGCGTCGTCGATCGCGGGCGTGATGTACTTCGTGCAGATGTCGCGTTCGCTGAACTGCTTTTTGTTGTTCATGAGTGCTAATGATAGCTGGAAACCCGCCCGGCCGCTGAGGCTGGCATCAAATCCACCTGATGGGTGGGATTGAGTTTACCGCGCAGTAAATGAATACGCCAGCGGAAACCACTTGGCCCGGTAATGGGGATTATGGATGAAGTCGCGGCTGACTGCTTTTCTGCACCCCAGCTAACCGGTCCAGTTTCAATCATGCCGCGTATCCTACGGCTACTGCCCTTTCAAAGCTAGCAAGATGGGCCGAATAGTGGACTTGCGCCCTATGAGATTATTCGGTAATCTTCGAGCGAGGAGGAAAGACCACCATGATACAAAGCACGAAGCGAAGAACGTCCCTGCCATTAAAATGGCATGGCGGCAAACATTACCTGGCGCCCCAGATAGTCGACATGTTTCCAGAGCATGTCCATTACGTCGAACCGTTCTTCGGTGGAGGCGCCGTCCTCTTCGCGAAGTCCGCGGATCAAATCGTAAACCACTCGGAGCTCATCAACGACATCAATGGAGATTTGATCAACTTTTGGGAGGTGCTGAAGAATCCGCGGAAGTTCGTGCAGTTCTGCCGCATCGTTGAGGCAACTCCTTTTTCCAAACCAGAATGGCAGCGAGCTTGTGCAGAACAAACTGACTCCAGCGGCGTTTCAAGGGCAGTCGCATTCTTCATTCGGTTTCGTCAGTCGCGACAAGGACTCGGCCGGGATTTCGCAACTATGTCGCGTTCCCGTACCCGACGAGGAATGAATGAACAAACGTCGTCGTGGCTTTCGGCAATTGATGGCTTGGAAGCTGCTCATCAACGGTTGAAGCGAGTTGCGATCCTCAGTGAGGATGCAATGACTGTCATCGAACGTGAGGACAGTCAATCAACTTTCTTCTATCTTGATCCTCCTTATCTTCACGAGACCAGGTCCGTAAAGGACTGCTACGAGTACGAAATGCTCGACAAGCAACACAACGCACTGCTTGACTTGCTTAGCTCGGTCAAAGGAAAGTTTTTGCTGAGTGGCTATCCGAGCGAGACGTACTCTCGCGCCAGCGCAGCATTCGGCTGGAACAAAGTTGAAATCGCCATCGACAACAAAGCAAGTTCAATGAAGACCAAGCCCAAGAAACTCGAGTGCCTGTGGTCGAACTACTGATTTCCCGCCTTCCTGACATTCATCAGAGTCCGAAGGATTAAAGAGTTCGGAAGTTCTACGCAGCCCAATCGACTTCTAGAGTAGTTGCAGAAAGCCCTAGCCTCCCGAGGGTGACAAAGCAGTTCATCGATCGTGCGTGATTTGTACATCGAGGCGAAAGCGTCAACCAAGTCCTCTCGAAACTCTTTCGGGCTCAAGTCGCAATCATGTTCTCTGAGCGCTCTATCTAAATTGATTCGATGTCGCTTGATCTTAAGCTCTCTCGGACATAGCTTATTGCGCCGAATGTTCATTAGGGTCTTCAAGATCACAGGGTCGTGCAGGTTTGGCGCCTCCGCTTCGTCTCGAATTCTCTCACAATATGCAAGCGCCCTGTCGGGTTCGCAAACCAAGTCATCGATCGTCAGTCCGGGAAAGTCCTCCTGGATGGTATCGATTAAACGCTCTTTGAACTTTTCCGGCGAATCAGGACATTCGCATGCCGATAATTCATGAACCAACAGCATTTGTACACTCCTTTTTGCTGACGAAGGTGATCGGGGACTGGTGGCCTCTAGTCCGTAGTAGGCCATCAAACGCTCCGCGTTGCTGACGCGTAGGTCTGGGAAACTACCGTCGCGTCGCCCTGCCACGAATTCCTGAAGTGTTGGCTGCGGAATGTCCGTCGCGGACGCGACGTGCGCCACGGATCGGTCGTTCTGAACCAATTCCCTCAGCAACTCAGCAAGATGCACTTGTCTTCCCATTGCTACAGTATATCGGTATTCCGATATTTGTGCAAACCCCCAAAGGCTCAACAGGCTGAGCTGTCGCATTTTGCCTGCACGGCCCGTTTCCGTTCGGCGGCGTACTGCTTGTCGGGCACGCCCTTGCGGAAGGAAGATGTGCAAGATGCCAAACCAGACACGGATTGTAGCCCCCGGCCCCAACGACGACACGGTCCGCACTCCCGATGGTCAGATCCTGCCGGCGCCAGCCGGTTGGGAACTGTTGCCGCCCGGCGATGCCGGGCTCACGCGGCGTGTGAAAGCGGCCGGCCCCACCTGGACGGTCCAACAGAAGAAGGGACGCAAGACCTTCTCGCAGGGCGTCTGGGCTCCGGCAGAACGCATCGCCACGATTCGGGCCGAACTTGAGGCGGAACGCTCGACCGACGCTTACGCCGCACGGCGAGCCGCCGACACCGCTCGACGCAACCAGAAACACGCAGACTACGTAGACTTCCGCGGGGCTGTTCTGGCTTTCCTGGACTTCGCACTCGCTGGGCGACCGCCAGCAAATTCCGCAATTTTTGCGCCCAATTTGACCATTTTCGAGAACTATGTTGATAGCAACCACCATTTCGCCTTTTACATGAGGAGAGACTCGATGATGACGTTTAACAACATAAGCATGCTTGTGTTTTCGGCTGTCGTGCTGACAGCCGCCGCCAGTTGTTCGCGCGCCGATTTGCCTTCGAAGTCCGCCGGTGACGGCACGCCGTCGGCGTCGGTCGGCGAGCCGCAGAAGGCGTCCGACCAGGTTGCTGCGGCTCCCGCCGCTGCGCCCCAGGCTAATGTGGATGGGGCAAGTCCGCCGGCAGGTAACGAGGTTGCCGCTCCGCGTGACAACGCGGAATCATCCGCTACCGAGGCGCCGCCGGCAGATGCAACCGAGTCCTTGCTGGCATTCGCACCGGGCGCCGAAAAAGCGGGCGACGCCACCGCGGTACCGGCTACTCCGGCAGATGCTCCGGAACTGGTGCCGGTCGGCGACGCTGGCAACAAGGCCGACTCGACCGGGTACGGTGCGGTGGAGTATGAGTATAAAATCGGCAAGTACGAAGTCACCAACGACGAATACTGCGCCTTCCTCAACGCGGTTGCCAAGCGGGATACACGCGGTCTGTACGATCCGCGGATGGCGGGCGGACCGGAAGGCTGGGGCGGAATCGTCCGACGTGGCACCTATGGCGACTACACCTACACGGTCCGCGACGAGATGGGCAACCGGCCGGTGAACTACGTCACCTTCGAGAGCTGCGCCCGTTACGCCAACTGGTTGACCAACGGCGGCGGCGACGGTGACACCGAAGACGGCAGCTATCGGTTCGCCCGCGGTATCGTCACGGTACCGGACCACGCGGCGCTGGCGAAAGAGAAGTCGCCGCACTGGGTCGTTCCGAGCGAGAACGAATGGTACAAGGCGGCCTACTACGACCCGAACAAGGCGGGCGGCGGCTACTGGAAGTATCCGGCCAAGAGCGATTCGGCGCCGAAAGCCAACATCAACACCAACTGGGCCACCGAAGCGGGCGAGCAGGGCGTGGCCAGTGCCTACGGCACGTTCGATCAGGGCGGCAACGTTTGGGAATACAACGACACCCGCAACGGCGGCAAGGTCGGCCTCCGCGGCGGCTCGTTCTTTCTCAACGACAGCAACAGCCACATGCAGTCGAACATCCGTTACGATGTGTACAGCGCCAAGTGGCCCAACTACGGCTTCCGCGTGGTAAGACTCGGCGGCGCCAAGGCTGCCGAATAGCGGGGTTTCCCGCTGTTGTCCAAGGGACTCTTCCAGGCTCTTAAGGTTCACCTCGCGGGCTTGGACTGTGACGATCGGGTGAACCCGAGTATCAGGCCGCTTTTCGCTCAAAGGACTTCACCAATCCGCCGACACACGATTTCACCTCGATCTGCTCCAGCGTCGTAGCGACTTCTTCGGGCTCCTCACGCACTGGCGGCAGATGGTCCCGCTACATGTGCGCCCGCCGCGGTTTGTAATAGCTGGCGAACTCAGAAGTCAGGTGCCCGACGAGGATTACCCGGTTGAGGACATTTTTGCCGTGCGAAACGTTGATGGTTTCGAGTTCGCGCCCGATCGTTGTCAGGGATCGGTTAAAACCGGCCACTCTGAGAAAGGTCGCTTTGTCGTTTAGCAAAACGACGATGCACGCGGCGTGGGGGACGCGGAATGTTGCATATCCCTCGTCGGGTTGTTCCCCAGCAGAGCCCTACACCTAGACTCCCGCTGCCACTTTGTCGATTTGATGTTCCAGCGTGCGGGTTCGACTGCATGACGCTGCCTTCCGTGTGGTTGCCAAAGGCATATTCTACCGATCCTCCATCATCTTCGGTAGAATCGAGTAGGAAAGGATCACCAACATGACGAGGAACGAACGCCAAGGCCCACGAAAACCGGCCACGAAATTGCCGAATCTGCAAAAGAACATGCAGAAGCAGATCTCACTCGCCGGCTAATCGCCGCTGGATGTAGGCTTGCCGCTGTTGCTTCTCGGCGGCCAAGGCGGTCAGGCGTTCGTCGGTGCCGGGCAGCACGTACGGCGCCACCCACAACGAATACTTCTCGATCTCCACGCGGCTTTCTTTGCCGATATTTCGAATCGTCAGGCAGGCGGGACAGGTGGCGACTTCGTGCCCTCCCGATTCCTTCAAGGCGGTTAGCCAATCGGCGGCGTTGGTGTATTCCCGGGTACCCAACGTGCCGTCGTCAGCGACGTAATAACGGGGATCGGGCCAGATGAACACAAACGCCTCACGCCCGCCTGTTGGCTCGCCAGGACAGTTTGGATTGGTACAGGTGAACGCCGGCCAGGCGATCTCGCCGTGACGTTCATCGACGAACAGACCGCGGTTGCCCGGGGCGATGATTTCGTCCCCCGTCTCGGTCAGATAGAGCTTGGGGAGGCTTTGGATCTCGGCTTCGATCTCCGCCAGCGCGCGAGGCTTCGGTTCGGCACAGCCGGCGCAGCAGAGCGCGACCAGCCCAAGCGCAACCGCCCCCACGGATAAGCGTAGCTGTCGTCTGCGTGGCTGATTCTGGTACATCGATCGCTCTACTCTGCTCAAGCATACCCAGCAGACAAAGACTGATCTAATAGTGCCCGGAATAGGGATCGCCGCTATAGGACGAACTGCCGGTGACCGCCGCCGCGTCGCTGGGGGTCAGCCGCAACGCGCTTGCCGGGATGTCGCTCCGCGGCACGCCGGAGCCGACCTGCTCCCACATCACGCGGAGATGGTTGCCGCCAACTTCCCACTGTTGCAGCCGGACCTCCAGGTCGACCCACTCGCCGGCCGTCATTTCGAACGTGTTACCTGCGGTCCAACCGTAGGGCGGACCATTCCACCAAGTCTGGGCGAATACCTGCTGGTAACCGACCGTGACCCAGCAAAAGTCGTCGTAACTGCACCACAGGCGATAGGTGCCGGTCGTCTCGGCACGGATCTGGCCCCGCCATAATACCGAAAACGAGGTTTGCGGGTTGCTGAACGGGTTCTTGGGATAGTAGAGGCCGACCGGCCCGTGGGAATAACCGCTGCCGAACGGCATGTTGAGGTCTTTGTCGACCCGGGCGACATGCACCGGTCCCGACCAGTTGCCGGCGCCTCGTCGCGCCGACGGCCGATACTCGGCGTACAGGCCGGGGATGGTCTCTTCCTCGGGCATCTCGCTGGCCGGCGGCGTGCGAGCCGGCACCCAGTAGAACGGATAGGGATACTCTTCCTTGTTGTACTCCGGATCGGTGGCCGTATAGATCGGATAGCCGCCGCTGCTGCCGGTGATCTGGCCGCTGCCGGAGTCGACGATCTCTCCCTTGCATGGATCGGCGTCGTCGGGACCGATGCCCGCCACGCGGCCGTCGTAGTACAGCACGTTGGCCGTGCCCATGTGGCGGAAGGCGGCGTTCGTGTCCCAGTCCTCACAACGGTCGAACGCCGGAACCAGGGATATCTGTGCCGTCGGGGCGTCGTAGTCGAGCATCACGATCTTGTTGGCGTCGCCGGCGCCCAGCAGCAAATGGTACTTATTGTTCATTCCATAGCCGGCGGTTTGGTCGAGGAACTCCGGACAGTAGTGGACCGTGGTGTTGCGGTCCAGATACGGTTCCAAGGCGGTCCGCCAATTGGCCGAATCGATCTTCTCCTCACTGGCCGCGGCCAGCGCGATGCCAATCTGGTGCAGGTTGTTCGCGCAGGCAGTCTTGCGGGCCGAGGCCCGCACCACTTGTATCGCCGGCAGCAGCAAGGCCATCAGCAAGGCGATGATGGTGATTACCACCAAGAGTTCCACCAACGTAAAACCGTGCTGACGCCGGGAACCGGTCGTGCTGCGAGTGGAATTCTCCGACGGCGTTTGCGCACAATGTAAATAGCTGAAACCACGGCGTTGTATCAACATCCGGGAACCTCACAAGAATTTCAAAAAGACAACCGATCAGCCGAACGGCTGAATGAAAAGATTGTTGTCGCAACAATTACTTATTTAACGCGAATTTCAAGATTTCTTCATGATAAATCATTTTAGCCTGCAAAAACCAGACAAATTGCTGTTAATATGGGACAACCTGTCCAGACCGGGTCGAAATCCGTTCGATCGACTCGGCAGCGTCGGCGGCCCAGATTCATGCGACGACTGCCGGCGGAATAACCAAAATCGACCAGGACTTCAGCTGAACAACTATGGGTCGCCTTGGTCTTTCATCAGTTCCGCCAACAGCGGGGCCATTTGATCGCCCCACAGTTCATAGCCTTGGCGGGTTAGGTGGACCTGGTCGCTGAGCAGGCCGTCGCGCAGCCGGCCCTGGTCGTCGAGGAAGGCCGCTCCCGCGTTCAGGTAGCGGATGAACTTGCCATCGTCCAATTTGGCCACGATGGCGTTCACTGCTTGAGTCTTCTCCAGCGCTGTGGTCTTGGCCGGCAACACGCCCAGCAGCAGTATCTTCGACTCCGGACAGACCGCGCGCAGCTTCTCAACGACCGCGGCGACGCCGGCGGCCATTTCGTCGGCCGTGTTGAAGCTCTGGTTGTTCGTGCCGATCATCAGCACAATGACTTGCGGCGAAGCGTCACGCAGTTCCCCTCGCTCCAGCCGCCAGAGTACGTTCTCGGTGCGATCGCCCCCGATGCCGAAATTGACGGTCTGGTACTCGCCGAAGTACCTGCCGAACAGGTCGCCTGGCCACATGGCAGTGATGGAGTCACCCAGCAGGCAAAGGTTGAACTTCTGATCGCGAGTCTTCCGCAGGTTGTCAGCATGCATCCGACCAAACCAGCGAACGCCCCCCGGAACCGGACGCAGGGCCGAGTTCGATTGCGGATCAGCGGCAGAAGCCTCTTGCTCCGCGCCGCTGGCTTGCTCAAGTGACATTGCCGGAACAACGACGGCCACCGCCATCATCATCACCAGCAGGAAGCGAATAGTTTGGTTTACAGACATTGGTCCCTCGCTAAAACTTGCGGCTTACTTGTCCACACGGCTGGGCCGCTGGTTATCGCCCTGCCAGAACGTCCTGTTCGTATTGTCTCACATCATTCAGCCAGGCGGCGGCGACCGGCACGTCCGCTTGATGACAGTAGTAGTCCCACACGGCGCCGAACGGCATCGACTTGAGTTCCTCGAGCATGGCCAGCCGCCGGGTGAAATCGCCCGAGCGTTCCCACTGCTGCAATTGCTGCGTCGGCTCCAGCAGCGCGATGAGGAGCGCCTTCAGCAAGTTCCGCGCGCCGATGACCCAGGCTGCTACCCGGTTGATGCTGGCGTCGAAAAAGTCCAAGCCAAGGTACACCTGTTGGAGATAATCGCCCCGCACCAGCTCGCAGGCGAGCGCCTGCAGTTCGTCGGTGAGTGTGACGACGTGGTCGCTGTCCCAGCGGACGCCCCGGCTGACGTGCAGCAGCAAGGTCGGCACATGCATTAACACCGCAGAGATCTTGTCCGAAACCACCTCCGTCGGATGAAAGTGCCCCGTATCCAGACAAAGCAGTTTGCAGCGCGAGATCGCATAACCGAGGTAAAACTCGTGCGAGCCGACGACGTAGCTTTCCGACCCCAGTCCGAACAGCTTGCACTCGACCGCATCCAGGTTGCAGGCCGGATCGAGCGGTTCGGCAAAAATCGCGTCCAGCGAGGCGGCCAACCGTTCGCGGGGGCCGCGGCGGTCGGCGGGCGTGTCTTTATAGCCGTCCGGCACCCAGAAGTTGGTCACGCACGGACTCCCTTGCCGCGCCCCCAGTGCCGCACCGATCCGGCGGCAAGCTTTGCCATGATCGATCCAAAACTGCCGGATGCCGTCGTCATGATGCGCCAGCGTGAAGCCGTCGCGGGCCTTGGCATGAGCGAAGTAGGTCGGATTGAAGTCGAGGCCCAGGCGTTGCTCGGCCGCCCAATCCATCCAGCCCTGAAAGTGTGCGGTCGCGATCTCGTCCCGATTGACAGGGCCGGCGAACTCGCCATAGCTAGCGTGCAGATTGAGCCGATGACGGCCAGGGATTAGCGAGTAAGCTCGCTGTAGATCGCAGCGCAGTTCCTCGGGCGTGCGGGCCTTGCCGGGATAGCTGCCTGTGACGGCCAACCCGCCGCCCAGCGGAGCACTGCTCTGCTCGAAGCCGCCCACGTCGTCCCCTTGCCAACATTGCAGCGAGATCGAGATGGCGGCCAGTCGCTTCAATGCGGCCGCCGTATCGACACCCAAGGCCGCGTAGCGTTCGGCAGCCAGTTGATACGCCTGTCGGATCGCTTCGTCTGAAACCATCGTCAAGCTCCCGAACCTACGACGACATGCGCCAGGGCCTGGTAGAGATCGGCGGTCAGATCTTCCACATCCTCCAGTCCCACGCTGAGCCGCAGGAATCCCGCGCCGATATCCTCCGGATAATTGAGTACGCCAATCTCCGGCCGGTCCCCTTGTTGCGGGTAGTATTGCACCAGCGATTCCGCATGCCCCAGGCAGACGGCGTGTGTGATGAGCTTCAACTGCTTAAGAAAGCGGAAGTAGTTCTCCGGTTCGCCTGCAAGCCCGAAGTTCAGCATGCCGCCGAATCCGCTCATTTGCTTCTGGGCGATTTCGTGTTGCGGATGGCTCTCCAGGCCCGGGTAGCGGACGAACGCCACCTGGGGATGGCCCTCCAGGAAGCGGGCGATCCGCAGTCCGTTCTCGCAGTGCCGCTGCATCCGCATTGGCAGTGTGACGGCGCTGCGCATAATCAACCAGGCGTTGAAGGCATTGATGGTGGCCCCGAGATGAATGCTGGCGGACTCGCGAATTTGCGTGATCAACTCCTGCCGGCCGGTGACGCAGCCGCCCAGCCCATCGCCGTGGCCGTTGACGTACTTTGTTAGACTATGCATCACCAGGTCCGCACCAAGGCGGAGCGGCTGTTGCGTCACCAGCCCGGAAAACGTACTGTCCACCGAGAGCAGTGCGCCGGCCTGCCGTGCGATCGCGGCGATGGCCCCGATGTCGCTGATCAGAGTCGTCGGGTTGGCCGGAGTTTCGATATGGATCAGCTTTGTGTTGGGCCGCAGCGCGGCCTTTACCTCTTCGGGTCGGCTGGTATCGACGAGCGAGACCTCGATGCCATAGCGCTTGGACAGATGTTCCGCCAGCAGACCATGGATGCCGACATAGCAGATGCGGGAACTGATCAAGTGGTCGCCCGCGCTGAGCAGACTGAAGAAGGCGCCGGCGATCGCCGCTACACCGCTGGCAAACACCACGCAATCTTCGCCCTCCTCCATGCCTGCCAGCCGTTCTTCCAGATAACGGGCGTTGGGATGGCGCGAGCGAGGGTAGTTGAAGTCGTGCGTGTTTTCCCAGGCGAACGATTCGGCCAAGGTATCCGCGTCGTCGTTCAACTCGAAGCTGTTGGCCAGCACCAGCGGCCGGCGGATGGCGCGGGTCTCGGCATCCACCCCTTCGCCACAATGGATCGAACGGGTGGCCGGTCCCAAATCGCGCAGCTCTTCCAAGGGAAGTTTCATGAGGCGTCCTTGTCGGCATTGTCGAGCGGCTTCGCCGGAGTCTTCGCGAACCGCTCGAAGCGTGCGGGGTTGTTGATCACCATAATCGCGCACACCCCGATCGCGATACAAATAAACAGCGCAGGGAAGCCGCCCAGCGTGGAAAGCTGCCGCACGCCGTCCAGCCGGGCGTCTGAGACCATGATCCAGGCCAGCAGCCCCACCAGCAATCCCCACAGGCTCTTCACGTAGATGCTGGCTTCCGGATGTTCCGGCGAGATGCCGGTGGAGCTGATGCTGCTCATGGCGTCCGTGTTTCCGTCGGCGGTGGTCACGAACGAGAGAAAGCTCGTGACCAGCAACAGGGGAATCAACACATTCGTCCACGGCAGGTTGCCCAGAAAGCTGTACAGCACCCGCGACGGATCGGCCAGATCGAGCTGCGCCGCCAGGTTCGCTCCCTGGAACAGTTCCAGATGCACGATCGCTCCGCAGAACACGGCCATCCAGATGCCGGTGAACAACGACGGCAACAGCAGGTTGAACACGAGGAACGCGCGGACCGAATAGCCGACCGCGATCCGCCCCAGGAACACCCCCATGATCGGCGCCCAGGCGAAGAACGCCGAGAAGTACATCTGGCTCCAATCGTGCGGCCAGGCATCTTCATGCACCGCGCCGGTCCACAGCACTTTCTCGAAGTAGTGGCTGAGAAAGTAACCGAAGCCCTCCACGGCAAAGTTAAGAATAAACCGCGCCGGTCCTAGCGCCACGATCAGCACCAAAAAACCGATCAAAAACATTGTGTTGAGGCTCGCCATTCGGCGGATGCCCCGGGTTACGCCGCTGACCGCCGCGGCGACAGCGGCGGCCATGATCGCCGCGATGATGCCGGCCAGCAGCAGATTCGACGGTTTGCCGGAGATGCCCAGCACGTGATGAATGCCGGCGCCCATCAGCATCGAAGCGCCGGCCAACGCGGCCGACATGGCCGCCACCAGGGCGTACAGGCAGATCGCGTCAATCGCCACGCCCGGCGCCTTGTTGGGAAACCGCGTCAGCAGCGGGGCCAGCGGCGCCGCCAGGCTGAACGGTTGCCCCATGTTGTAGAAGGCGAACGCAAACATCAGACCGACCACCGAGGCGATGGCATACGGCGTGAAAGTCCAATGCAGGTAGACCGTGGAGATGGCGAACTGCGCCGCTTCCGGCGAGAAGGGCGCGGCCTGCGTGCTGGCCGGCGGCTGGCTCAGATAGGCCATCGGCTCGACCGGTCCCCAGAACAGAATGCCGGCGCCGATGTTCGTCGTCAGCACCACGGCGAACATCTGCCACTTCGACAGCAGCGGCCGGGCGTCCGGTCCGCCCAGCTTCGTCCGCCCAAACGGAGAGACGAAGATCACACCGCACAGCACGACCATGCTGAACGCCGTCAGCGAGATCAGCCAGCCGAAGCTGCTCATCACCCACGCCGTCAGGCCCTTGGTGATCGAGCTAAACGCCGCCGGTTCAAGCAGGCTGACAACAACGGCCAACACGCACAGCAAAAAGGGCGGCAAGAAGACCAGCGGTTTGAGTTGCGTCATGGGTTGCCCAGCACCTATTGTGGCTGGCCCAGCAGTCGGGCGATTCGTAGGAAGTCGATCGGCAGCGCCGTGTCGCCGGCTGTCGCCAGGTCGGCCGCCGCTTCGGCGTAGGCCGGCACAAACTTGAAGCCTGCCCCGCACAGCGGTCCGCAAAAGACGACGCGCCGCTGTTCGGGATGGATGTCGATGATCGGCACGTCGTCCGACGTATGATCGTATAGGCAGGTGCGCAGTCCCAGCAAGGGACCGTTCGCCTCCGGAAAGAATTTTTGCAGGCCCGTGCGGATGAGCTGTTCGTCGTGCGCGTTGGGCGTGCGATCGAAGCGGTCGGGATCGACCGGTTCGCCGTACCAGTGCAGGCCGATCTTATACCCTGGCACGTCGTTCATCATCGGAAAGCCGTAGTAAATGCCCGGCTCGTCGTCGATGCACCAGCACGGCATCTGCGCCGCGGTGTAGCGGTCGGCGTTCCGCGTCGGCCAGACCCAGCCGAAGCTCATTCGGGTGGCCGTGCAGGCGATGTCGAGTTGCGCCAGCAGCTTGCCCGACCAGGGCCCGGCGCTGAATACGATGCGGTCGCCGGAGTACGTGCCGCGGTCGGTCGTGACGGTCACGCCCCGGGCGTCCGCGGTCCAGTCGAGTACCGTGGTGTTGCCAAGGATCTCCGCACCGTGCTGCATCGCCAGCCGCACGTAGGTGGTGATCGCCAGCTCCGGCCGCAGCAGAGCCCCGGCCGGATCGTAAGCCGCCCAATACGGTTCGCTGAGCTGAAACTGGGGAAACCGTTCGCGCAGTTCGGCTAGGCCGAGTTCCTCGAAGTGGCCCGCGTTGGTGTGATAGTTGGGAAACTCGCGATGACGATGGATATCGAGGAAGCCGGTGGTGACCATGATCTCGGCCTGCCCCGATTCCTCGACCAGCTCGCGCCACAGCTCGTAGGCGCGGAGGATGATCGGCTCGTAGGGACCGCCGATGTAGGGCGCGATCTTGGTTTGCCGCGAGAAGCCGTGCGATCCACCCTGGGCATGCGGGATCGCGAAGCGGTCAAGCCCCAGCACCCGCACGCCGCGCTGCGCCAACTGGTGACAGACGGCCGAACCAACGGCGCCGACGCCGACGACAATCACGTCGTAGGAAGAGTTCATTGGGATGACGGGAGCCTGCGGTGCGGTTGGAACGGAGGGTGGTTGCCAATTCTACCGTAGATGCCAATGTCTTTGTCAGACAAATAGATGCCTTTTTAAGACAGTTTTCGTTCGATGGCGCACCGACCGTCGACCCCCGCGCAGCGCGATTCGCTGGATTCACTTGCCCCAGCAAGTTGATTCTGATTTGCAACCGCCGGACTATTTCCGCCGCCGCTTCCGGGTGCCGATCCCCACCAGCCCCAGCAGGCCGCAGGCGGCCAGCAGGATGCTTTGCGGTTCGGGGATTACGCTGCCGACAACGCTGAGGTACGCCGCGCTCACCTCTGAATCGTCCAACGGTTCCTCGTAGATCCGCAGCAAAGCGACATCACCGGCGAACGCCGAGAAGGCCAGGTTCATCCCCGGTGAGAACCCCGCGCCACCGCCCTGGTTACCTGCCAAAGTACCATTTATTCGCGCCAAGCCCGCGCCATTCCCGCCGATTTGCCAGGAGGCCCACCCATCGCTTGCATCGACCGATTGGCCGTTGACGTAGAGACGGAGCTTGTCAGTCGCCGCCGCGGGGTCGATGGACAACACGATCTGCATGAAGTCGTCGAGCAGCGCGTCATCACCCAGGAACGCACTCGCGGAAACGCTCTTGGTAGTGGCGTGGATATCCGCTCCGCCGGAACTTCCGTTGCTGGCGCGGACATGCCCGGTGAGCGTGACTCCGCCGCTGTCCGCCTTGAAAACGATAGCCAACCCATTGTCAGCCCCGCCCGTCTCGATCAATACCTCGTTACCGATTCCGTCGAGCGTACTGCGATTGGGTTTGACCCAGAGTTCCCAGGCCGAACTTGCGCCGGCGGCGTTCCCAGGGGCGGCTGAAGAGCCGTCTAGTGTGTTACTGAAAGTGGTCGTCGACCCACCACTGCCGCTGCCGGAGAACGAATAGGAAGAGGCAATGCCCGGGTAGCTTGAGCCGGCGACAGCATTGTACGCATGACCGCTCAGAGTCCAATCGCGAGTGGCTGAAGAAGTATTGACATTCGGTGCCCAGGGACTCACCGCGTCGGTGGCTGCGTCGTATTCGAAAACCAGGGCACTATCGGCCGTCCCTTGCAGCCCCACGAGGAAGGCGACCGCAGCCACTTTACGAATCATGTCCTTAACCTTGAGAAACATTACGTACTCACTTTCTGCCAGGACATTTCAAAAACAACAGCGCCACCAAATCAGCCGTGCCGCCATTCAAAGTTGTAAAATTGTGCGTCGTTGCGAAACAAATCTCCTTACTATTCCCCCTAGTTTAACTGATGCAGCCATCCCTTTTGGGACAAAATACTGTCTTGAGGAGACAAGATAGCCATTTTGTCGTGGCCGGAGGCGGCCGGTCGGGGAGTCGTCCGAACACGAAATTAACGACGGATAGAAACCGGCCGGTCGAATGACGAGTTTGGCTCTGCGTAGCACCACGGCATGTAGGGCGCGAAGCGTGCGCGTGCCCTGCAAGAGAGAAGCACGGCCAAAGACCGCGGTCGCGGAGAAGGCTCGTCAACGAACCTTCTCCGCCGCGAAGCGCGCGGGTCGAGGTGGCAGTCAAACTATTTCCGCCGCCGTCGGACGACCAGCAGGCCAACCAATCCCAGCAAGCCTACGCCGGCGAGAACCATGGCGCTTGGTTCGGGTACGGCGGAGGCCGTGTTAACAGTCATGGTGACGTTATCGAACTCGGGCCACTGGTTTGCCTGGCCGTTTGTTCCGTAGTGGAAACGAAGAAAGATCGTATCGGTCAGGTTGGCCGTGGCGAGGCTAAGTGTGGCCGTCTCGGTGCCTAGAACGCCTGGGGCGTAGGCGAAGAGCGTCGATACCGAATCGATCAAGGTGACGCCCGCCGCACCGGCGACATCGATTCCATCAGCAGCACTGAACGTAGCCGATTGATAAATTCCGACGCTGAATGGGCCGGCGGCGTTATTGCCGATCACGTAGGAAACGTCGATGGAAGAGTCGGTCGCTTCCTTGGTACCGATCGCTTGGTAGAGGAAATTCTGCGCTGGGGATTCTCCCGAAAACACAACGAACGTGCCAGACGCAGGGGCAGTGGCGGGCGGACCAGCGTTCTTTTGAAAGACATCGGACCAGACATTCGGGCCGTTTGTGCCGTCCGACCACTGTGCGACGTTCGCATTGTATCCACCAGAGGCTTCAAAATTCCCATTCGTAACGACCAACGCCGCCGAAGCGCCCGCCGGCCAGCAGGCTGCGGCTAGAGCAAGTAAACTCAACAGAATTCTCAGCTTCATCGTACAACTCCCCTAAAGTTAAACAACTAATTACGCGTTTCGTTGGGTGCTGCCATCCCATTGATTCACACAATCTTCATTGTACGCACAAAGTAATTGTCAATTTGGGACAAAATTCACGCTTTTTTAGACAATACCTGAATGGGGTGTACCAGCCGGCCCGACTGTTCTCCATCTGCGTATCAGGCCGGTGCGCGGGACTAAATCGCATCGGCTCCGAGTAATTGCCGTTCGGTCGAATTGCGGAGGCTGACCTGCTCGCGTCCCGCGTCTCGGCCCTCGGGGTCGGGCAGCAGGGCCACGATCGCGATCCCGGCCGGGACCACTTCGATTTCGTCGATGTCGAAGTTTCGCTCGTTCCGGCTGCTGCGCCAGTCCCAGGGGGCGATCGGACGGGCGTCCCGCCACAAGCCGCGGTTGTTCTGCCTGGCGTCCGCCTCAAGTTGCTGAAGCACCTCGTCGTCCGAATACCGGCGGAAGCACCATGCGTAACCCAGAAGGGCCGTGATTCCCTCAAGTGGTACTACAGATTAGCGGCCACTGAAGTTTCAAGCAGCTAAGAGACCACTTGCGAAATGCAACAATATCATTTGGGCTGCTTGGGGGTTATCTAGCAACTCGGGCCGCTCGAATATTATTCCGCAACAGCCATTGCGAGGTGGATAATGGGTTACCGGGAAAAGAAGGTTTTTGGTGCGCCTCCAGCGACGCACGGGTACGATTTTCTACCGGCTGGTAAAACCGCACTCACACGGCGGGCAAAGTCGCTGGCGAAGCAACGCGAAGAGGAGGTCTTCGTGGTTTACCAGTCTTGGGAAGGCTTCGACAGGCTCACCGGTTACTCCATGCCGGCGGCAACGATTGCTGACGCTCGTGCAGGCAAGAAGCCCAAACGATCAGCAGTCGATCCAGAAACGACCGCAAAGCGGAAGGAAGCAGCACGGAAGGCCGCAACGACCCGGAAGTTGAAACTGGCTGCGGCGAAAGATCCGTACGCGGTACTGCTGCTGGCGGTCCGGGACGCCTCAGCTCGCAGCGATCGGGCCAAAGAGCGGCCGGCCAACAGGGTTCGGTTTAGCGAGTACCACGCACCACGACGGTCCAATCAGGCTTGGCACGAGTACAACGCAAGCCGGACGGCGAGGGAAAATGACTACGCAGCGAAGGCGAATTCCGATGGGTTGCCGAAAACGCCCCGTCCACAAAGCAACTCTGCGGCGCGGCCCAGGCCCGCTGCCATCGGTAAAAAAGTATTTTCGGCTTTTTTGGTATTTTGTTGCCTGATTTCGCCTTTCTAGGGACTTAAAAGGATGGAAGGTTCGTTTTCGCACCGGTGTCGAAACCCAACTCGTATTCGCAGAGGGCGATCGCTTGCAGGCTGGCGACAACAATACTTCGACGTTTTTGCGGCTGTTTTCGGCCCATCAGCAGCGCTTGCACCAGTACGTGTTTTCGCTCGTTGCAGACTGGAACGACGCCGAGGACATCGTCCAGGAAGTCGCGGTCAAGGGCTGGGAGAACTTCGACCAATTCACGGAAGGAACCCATTTCTTTGCCTGGATTTCCAAGATCGGCTTTCATCAGGTGCTGGCGTATCGTAAGCAACGCAAAAATTCCCCCTGGCCGTTGTCCGAGCAGTTTCTGGAGCTGGCCAGCGCGGCCTACCCGGGTGTTGACAAAGATTACGATATTGAATTGGAATCTCTTCGGCACTGCATTTCGATTCTAGGCGACGAAGACCGCGTCCTGCTCGAAAAGTGCTACGACACCGATACGACAATCAAAGAAGTGGCCCAAAAGTCAGACGCGCCCGCCGGAACGATCTACAAGGCGCTCTCTCGCATCCGTCATAGACTGCTCGATTGCATCCAACGACGGATGGCCGGGGAGGGGCGGCCATGAGTCAAGCCGAACGTACACTCGACGAAACGTCGCGGCTGAGCGAGTCGTTACTTAACGGCACGCTCTCTCCGGAAGAGGGCGCCCGGCTGGAAGAACTGGTCATCGATAGCGAGCCGTGCCGTCTGCTCTACCTGCGCATGATGCGACTGCATGGCGGTATCACACGGGTCGTCTCGTCCGGGGCAAGCGGCCTTACGTCGGACGTCTCCACGGCGGTAACGGAACGGGCGGAGAATTCGTATCCCAGCCGATTGGCCCAGGCTTGGAGCGTTGCTTATCAGGTGATTTCCAACTACAGCGCACTGTCGATGCTGCTCTCGGGTATCATCATCACCATCGTCTTGCTCTCGATGGCGCTGTGGGAAGTGCCCCGGTCGGAACAAAATGCACCGGGTGTTGGTCCATCGACGGAATTCGTCGCCCGCATTGCCAATACCTCCCAGGCGGCCTTCGACGAATCGAGCAACGGCAATTTTAAGAACCGCGATCTGTTCGACGACGACAAGGTCGTGTTCCACAGCGGGCTGGTCGTGGTCGAGTACGACAGCGGCGTCCGCGTGGTGCTGGAAGGCCCGGCCACGTATCACGTGCAAGGCGCCAACGGCGGCGCTTTGCAGCATGGCAAGCTGGTGGCCCGGGTTGAGACGAAAGAGGCTCAGGGTTTTGCGCTCGACATCCCGGGCGGCCGGATCGTCGACCTGGGTACGGAATTCGGCGTTGAGGTCGCGGCTGACGGCGGCGCCGAAGTGGCGGTGTTGGCGGGAGCGGTCGAATTGACTGCCCGGGCCGGCACGACGGGACTGGAA